>CALYQE010000046.1 GCA_945281075.1 uncultured Lactobacillus sp.
GTTCAGCCAAATATTTGGCGGTTAAACTATCCTTTTTGTGCGATATATCCACAGGTGATCCACAGGCAACAATTTTTCCGCCTTGCAAGCCGCCCCGCGGTCCCATATCAATCATGTAATCACTGTTGGCCATAATATCTAAGTCGTGCGTAATAGCAATGATCGTGGCCTGTTGTTCGAGCAGCTGCTGAAAAACTTGCAAAAGCGTTCTGACATCCTGTGGATGAAGGTCAACGGTAGGCTCATCAAAAACAAAAAGACTTCCTTTTTGGCGCCGATGGAGGTGGCTGGTTAATTTCAAGCGTTGGGCTTCACCACCAGATAAGGCCGGCGTCGATTCGCCTAAACGAAGGTAGCCTAAACCCATATCATGCAAAGTGGTAATTGTCTTTTCAATCTTGGGCTCATCCCTAAATAACTGTTTTTTCAAAGCATCGTCAACCGAATAATCAAGCACATCTGCAATACTCAATCCATGCCATTTTACCTGCAAGACGTCTTGGTTAAACCGGTGGCCGCCACAAACCGAACAAATCTCAACCATATCGGGAAGGTATTGAATATCAAGCGAGATTACCCCGGCACCGCCACAGGCAGGACATGCACCTTCCTTGTTATTATAAGAAAAGTGTGCTGCTTTATAGCCTAACTTGCGCGCTTGCGGTTGGCTGGCATAAAGTTTTCGCAGATTATCCATAATATCAGTATAAGTAGCGACCGTTGAGCGCTGATTCTTGCCAACGGGCGTTGAGTCCACACTGATCACGTTGGTAATTTTGCTGGAAACCAGCTTTTTCACCCAGTCGGGGCCGGGGCGACCGGCTTTTTGCGCCTTTAAGGCCGGAATAAGTGAATCCAAGATCAAGGTCGTTTTGCCCGCACCAGAAAAACCGGTGACCGCAGTCAAACGACCAACAGGCAGCTTGACGTCAACATTTTTAAGGTTAAAGCGCTCTTTTACCGTGAATTCAATCGCACCTGCGCTAAAAAGCTTTTCTTGCGGCGACGGCTGACGAGCATAAAGCTCCGCCTGACCATCTAAATAAGGTCCAATTAATGAGTCTTTGGCTTGCTTGATTTTTGCGGGTGTACCTTGCGCAATGATTTCTCCTCCTTGCGACCCAGAGCCCGGACCAATTTCAACAATCCAATCTGCTGCATTAATGATAGCCGCTTCATGATCCACCACGACTAAAGAATTTCCTTGATCAACTAATTCGTGAAAAACTTCAATTAGCCCAGCAACATTATCCGGATGAAGTCCCACTGATGGTTCATCTAAAACATACAATACGCCCGTCGTTTCGGTTCTTAATGTTCTTCCCAGTTGGATTCGCTGCAATTCCCCGGTAGACAGGCTGCTAGCCTGACGCTCAAGTGTTAAATAAGCTAGGCCAAGCTTTAGTAGCGGCTTGACCTGATGGAGCAATTCGCCCGTTAAATTCTGGCCTAAATCCTGCATATTACCGGGCAGCCAAGCAAGAATTTCTTTCATGTAATGCTCAAGTTCACCCAGCGTTAACTGCTCGGCCTCAATGATGTTCTTGCCCGCGACCAGCTGCTGCCAGCGACTAGGATCAATCCGGTGACCTTGGCAGCGCGGACAAACTTTAAACTGATAAAAAGAATTTATCCGTTCCAGCCCGCGCTCAGATTTGGTTGTTTTGCGTGAATTTTCAACAGCGTTATAAGCATTTTCATAAAGAGCATCAAGGTGGTAAACCCTTCCGGTTGAGGTGGGCAAGTCGATTGGCACCTTGCGCTCTTTACCATGAAGCACGATTTCTTTTTCCTGCGCGGTCAAATCTCGGTACGCCACGTCTGTACGCACGCCTAACTCACGGGCAATCCGCCACATCCAATTGCGCCCGGGAATTTGCCAAGTAGCAACTGCCCCCTTTTCTAAGGTCAGACGATCATCCGCAATGATTTTTTCATCGTCAATTTGCTCAATTCTGCCAAGGCCCTGGCACTCCTGACAGGCACCATCCGAATTAAAAGCAAAGTCTTCCGCACTAAAAGCATAAAATTGCACGCCGCAAGTGGGACAGGCAATGCGGCCCATTGCTTCGCCGGTCAAGTCCATTGCCTGCGAGATCTTAATCGTTGGTGGAACCCGGTGTCCATTAGGACAAACGGGCGAGCCCAGCCGGGAAAAAATCAAACGCATGACATTAAAAACTTCGGTGACTGTGCCTACAGTCGAGCGTACGCCAGGAACAGTTGGACGCTGCCTTAAGGCTAACGCCGATGGAATATGGCGCACCTCATCAACCTGCGCACGACCAACCTGACTAATTCTTCTCTTCGTATATGCAGCTAAGGAATCAAGATAGCGCCTAGCTCCTTCGGAATACAGGATACCCATCGCTAAACTTGATTTGCCCGAACCGCTTAGACCCGAAATAGCAACAAATTGATGGAGTGGTATTTTAACATTAATATTTTTCAAGTTATTGACGCGACCGCCAATAACCTCAATTTCTGTTGGCTGCTTGCGATATTTCATCAGTCCCGATCCTTTCTTTTTGGCTTTGGCTGTTTGCCCGGTCTATTTGGCCCACCAGGCTTCTTTAACAAGTATTGCCGAATCGCCTGAATCACTTGTTTATTTTGTGGCAAATCAGAATGATCCGCTTTTTTACCGGTTACGGTCATTGCCGTATATGACTTTACCTGGTTTTGAAAAATAAACTTGCCCGCGGCAACGCTTGTTTCAGGGACAATGCCGTCGGACTCATAGCTTTTGCCACCCGAAAGCGAATAAACTTTCAGCTTTTTAGGAAGTGCTGACCGCTTTTTGATAAAATCTGCCAGCATTTGCGTTCGGTTCTTGAGATTTTTTTCGGTAAAATTGTACGGCGTGCCCAAAGTCATCAGACACTTCATCTTTGTTTCGTTTGCATACTGTGAATAATAGTTTTCCAGCCAATACGTCCAAATTAGGCCGCCGTTTGAGTGTCCGAATGCCTTAAAATGATTAAATTTATAATTTTGCATCAGCGAAGCAAAGGCCATATCTAACCAGTAAGCCTGTTTTTTAATATTGGCGTAGCCATCTTTATTGTTGGCAAAACCGATAATAATAATCGGCTCCAAGTCATTTTTGCTGATGGCACCGCTGTAAGACAATTTTGCTTCACGTGAAACAGTGATTTTTAAAACGCTGTGCTGATGCATTGTCGTTTGATTAAGCTGGTCAATTAACTGGTTAAAACGCTCCGTCGTTGCACTTGACCCCGGAACCATAATGACCGGTGAAAGAGCTGATTTGCTGCGCTCAGCCCGATTCTTGTTATCCTTTTTTATCCAATTATAGCTGGGAACTGCCAAAACCAGCAACAAGGCGACCAGTAAAATCAACCATTTTACGTTAGGATTGTGCTTTTTCTTCATCTGCTTTGACCTCCTGCTTTGCCTTTAACTTGTCTTCCACTAGCTCATTAACTTTAATAATCGGCCACATCAGTGCTAGATCAAGCAGAAAAAGCAAGAGCGCAAAAATCAGGGCAGATATATAGCCATTAGTACCAAAAAAAGAATTTAAAATTCCCGGCGTCCCTTTTAAAATTGGGTAAACACAGACCGGAATCCACCCCAAGCTGATTGCCGCAGCCGCTAAAACCATGTTAAATAGCGGAATCACAATACTCGGTAGCAGAAAAACGGGATTTAAAACGAGCGGTAACCCAATTGAAAAGCCCAGCGTCGATCCAAAAGCGACCGGCAGCAAGTTAAACTTCGCGATGGCCTCGATTTCTTTGTTTTTGCGTCGTAAAAGCAAAATAACAATGACAGCCAAAGCCACACTGGTTCCGCCCATTATGCCGTAGGGCTTGATTAATGAACTGCCCAAGAACTGATATGGAACATGCCATGAACTACCGTGCTGGAACGCATAGGTGAGATTTTCAGCCGCGTAGGCATTGCTACTAGAGCCCAGAAGTGAATATAAAGGGTAACCAATTCCCAGCCAGTTAAGAAAAGTCACCACGACTGACAGCAGCAAGACTTCAGCTAAATTATTAGTGGTTTGCAAGCGGCTGACTAGTGCAGTGAAACTAGCGGAATTAAGCAGCTTAAGCTGCAGTTCATAGATCATGAAGCCAAGCAATAGACCAAAAGCGATTGAAACACACGATGGTAAAACAGCATCCCAAGCGCGGTGCTGGATCCATTTTGTACTTTCATTTTTGACCGGAACATAATTTTTTCCCAATAAATGAAAGACTTGTCCCACGCAAAAACCGACCACCAGAGCAATAAAAATACCATTAATTTGCAATAAGTTAGCGGAAAAGAAAGTGCGAGCGTTACGGCCACTATTTGAAGCATATGAGCAAAAAAGCATGATTAATACTGCCGTAATTCCCGACATCGTGGAATCCTTCTGGTATATTCTAGCCGTATAGCGGGCCATAAAAAAACTGGAATACACGGCAAAAACACCAAAAGTAACCTCAATCATGCCGTGGCAAATAAACGTCCCTGCATACCAAAAATGATCTGACATGATGCTATCCAGACCGAAAATATTATAGATTAAGCCATCGGGTGAAAAAACCAGCTCATTTAAGAGCTCAAAATAAGAGCCAATCACTGCAATGGGCATTAGCATTACTAATGTTCTTTGCACGGCCCGAAAAAAGGTGCATTGACGAATTTTTAAAACGAAATTTGCAGCAAAATTGATCATTATTTAAGCCCTTATCCAATCATGTATTAAAAAAATACTACTCTCATTTTTCTTCGACAGCAATTTTTAACACTTTTTTCGGCAGTAGCCGGCTTTTTTACAGTCACCACTAGCAAAAATGTTATAATAAAAGTGTTATTAGAGGGTGGAAAAATGAGTAGGAAAAAAATTGAACTGAATGAAAAAGTAGAAAAAATGGCAGAAAAGTATCTTCAAATGACTGACACTGATCTTGATGACCTGACCAATACTGCTTTAAAGGTCTATCTTCTCAATCATTTAAATTCCAATCAAATACGTGATGCTTTGAAAGATACATCCGATACCCAGTCAGAATACCGGGTCAAGCTCTTTAGCATCGATGACTTGAACAATTTCTAAGCAGAATTTTTAGCTAAAAAATAGTCTGGAAAAAAATAGTTCTTTAAGCAAAAAAGAAGTAGACAAAACACCGAAAAAAGTGTTTTGTCTGCTTTTTACTTCTTCCTGCCAATCAAAGTTGACTACTAGGACTGCTCCTTTACCAATATTTTTTCAAATTAATGGTCATTAACATTAATCCTAGATCATTTTCAACTTTTACTTGCCCTCTTAGGTGAAGTCGGCGCATGCTAAATACATTCTTCAAATGGCCAAAGACCCCCTCTTTTTCATGTTTAACATATTTATATACGGCAACTGTAGCCTGGATTGCCAATAAATTCGGCCCAGCGACTTCGTCGCTATTCAAACCTCTACTTACCATCTTTCGCAAGTTTTCACAGGGAACAATTGCAGTAGTTGCAACATTAACAAAATCGTATTTGCGTTTCACCTTTAATTCCTTTGTTCCTGATTTCGATCTGATTGCGTCTTTTTTACATCAATCTTATCAAAGCTAATTTTAGTATTTTCAGGATTAGCTTTAGTAGAATCTATAATTAATTCGCCAATTGTAGGGGCCGAAGTTTCCCCTGAATTTGGGTTTTGACACTCGAAAATTCACCCACAACGTCTGCTTTGACATTAGATACGTATCCAAATACCAAGCCAGTGTGTATTAATTTAGTATTTTGTAATTCCGGCCGGTCAATGTAATCTAACCCTTGATGACTCTCAATTATACAGTTAATAAATTTGATGTTTTTACTGTTCCACGCCAGATATTCCCAATCAATAGTTGAATCATAAACACTGACATTTTCACAATTCCAAGATACATCTTTTGAAATAAAAGTAGAATTGTGAACCTCAATATTTTTTGTGCCGTTAAAAGCATAATTACCAATCAAGGTCACATGGTCAAGGTAAATGTTCGTACTGCCTTTACCAAAGTAGTCTCCGTTAATTTGGTTACTTACAACTTTAATATTCTGACAAGACCACATCGTTTCTTCAGCATTAGCAAAATGAATATTATCAAGTGAATTGGCAGCGCCTAAATAACTTGGGTGCCTGCAACGCAGAATTTTTGATGAAAATATTATTGGTATACCATATTCCACTTCGTGCCATGGTTTCAAAGGTAGTATTTTCTGCTTCAACCTCATTATCATACAACAAAGAATAATTCCACTTAAAAATTGAATCTCTTAATTTAATATTTCTAGCCTCCTTAAACGGAAACTCACCTTCGTCAAAAGTGACACCAACTAATTCAGCATCATCAAGTTCGAAAAGACTTCTTTCACCTTCAAAATAATAATTCTCTATTGTTTTTCAATTCACAACAAAATCTTTCTTGTTTATTATTCCTAAATTATCAGTCCAAGTAACAGAGAGTGGTTGCATCTCACTTGCACATTTATTCATTATCCACCAAAAATTTTTAGTGTTAAATACCGCTTAATTAGATTCATTTATTACAAATAGTTATACCTATTAATTTAGCTTTAATACCCATTTGACATTTTTTAGATCTTAGAAAAAATTCTAAAAATCTAAATTAGTACAAAAGAATATTTTTTTGTACTCGAAAATTATGCTTTTTTGGTTCTTGCAGCCATTAGCTTTTCACTTAATTTATATTTGTCTTGTAATCAGTTCTAATTATAATTTTTTTGGTAAAACTTGTCCTTTTTAGAGCGTCTATTTTCAATTATGAATTAACTCTAGAAGCTATTAATACAGTTTATGCTTAAAAATGTCTAGTACAATGGACACATTCCTGGAAGGGCTTTCTTTAGTTCATAATTATAATCAATCTTAGGGGGTAGTAAGAAAATGCTAACAGATAATGAAAAAAATATTATCAGTTTACTATTAAATAATAATTCTTTTATAACAGCTAAAGAAATTTCAAATCAACTTTTGATGTCAACTAAAACTGTCTATCGAACAATTAAACATCTTAATTCCCTATCCCCCTCATATAAGTTAATTAACAGCCATAAAGGAAGGGGGTTCAAGATCAATTACGACAATTATTTAAAGGAGATGAATAATCAACAAAATTCAATTTATTTTACCTCAAAAGATCGTCAACAGAAGGTCTTGATTAGATTATTAATGATTGCTCCTAAATCATTAAAGCTAACTTCATTGTTTAGTCCCTATTATTTAAGTGAAACTATTGTAAATGAAGACTTGAAATCTATCAGGTCAATCTTAGCATCATATTCTTTAAATTTGGTAAGAAAAAATCATCAATTACAAATCATTGGAAGTGAAACAAATATACGTCATGCATTGCAGGATATTTTAATTCAACAGAATTTTTTGAATATATCTTCATCTAAAAAGGGAGGATTAAATTTCTATTCAATGCAATTTTGCATCAAGCAATTACAATTTATTAATGAAAAATTAGATAGCGATATTGCATATCCTTACGATGTTAACATTATATCTCATATCTATATTTTAATTACACGCTATGAAACACATGCAGTTTCAAAAAGTGTATTAACGAAATTAAATAGCTATGACCAAATGATTATTAAGCAGAATAAAAAACTATATTTTATAGCAGCTCAAGTAATTAAGCACATTGAAAATTATTTAGATATGTCCTTAAAGCCAAATGAGATATATTTTTTACTGCAATATTTAATATCTTCACGCTTAGATGTTATGAACAAAATTGAAGACACTGGTTTCCAGTCAAATCTAGTTCAAAAAGTAACCAATTTTTATATTACTAATGTAGTTGCAGAATTAGATTTAGGAGTAATTAATAACAGTTTTAGAAATGATTTAGCAAACCATATTCGTCCAATGATTAATAGACTGTATAACAAAATAAGTTTAAATAATGCTCTTTTGCCAGAAATAAAACGTGAGTACTTAAAACTTTTTACAGTTATTAATCAAACTTCTGAAAAATTGTCAAAAGAGTTTGATCTTCCAAAAATTTCAGAAGATGAAAGCGGCTTTATCACAATATACTTTGCAAAATATTTGGAACAAAATCGAAAATACATTCGAGCACTTGTTGTTTGTACAACTGGTGTGGCAACAGCTCAACTAATAAAAGTCAAAATTCAAAGTTACTTTAACAATATTATTGTTGTAAGCGATGCTGCAATTAGTAATGTTCAAGAACAAGTTCACAAATATGCACCAATTGATTTAATTATTTCAACTATTCCATTAAATAATACTTTTAAAATTCCAACTGTTGTTGTGGGAGCGTTATTAACTAATCAAGATAAAAGAATAATTGAAGACAGTATTAATCGAAATTATCATTTTCAAGGAAGTGAAAAAATGTTAAGTGATGTTACTAATGAAACGCTAATTAGGCTAAATATTGACGCTACAAATTGGAAAGATGCAATTAGAAAAAGTGCCGATCCATTAGTAAAAAATGGCTTTGCAACCGAGGACTACGTAAATGGAATGATTAAATCGTCAGAGGAATCAGGGCCATATATTGTTATCAGCAAAGGTGTGGCATTACCGCATGCTCGCCCAGAATTAGGTGCTAAAAAAGTAGGAATAACAATAACAACATTAAAAAGACCAATAAATTTTGGAAATAAAAGTAATGATCCTGTCAAATTTGTTTTTGCTTTGTGTGCAGTAGATAACCGTTCACATTTAAAGGCTTTGTCTGAGCTAGTAAATTTTATTAGTGATCAAGACTTCTTAAAAAGTTTAATTAAAGAAACTAACCCATCTAATGTATATGCATTAATCAAAAAATTTGAATCGAGGTATGACGAAAATGAATAAAAAGTATTCAGTTTTAGTAGCTTGTCGAACAGGTATGGGATCTTCAATGATGTTAAAAATCAAAATTAATCAAGTTGTCCGCGAAAATAAGTTTCCTTTTGAGGTGTCACATGACGTTATTGACGCAGCTAAAGGACTTGACCCAGACTTATTAATTACAATGGAAGATTTAGTGCCTGATGTTAAAAATGATGTTAGAAATATTATCGGGATCAAAGACATAATGGACAAGAATGAAATAAAAACAAAGTTGCAAAATTTTCTTGATCAGCAAAATCCTGCATCTTAATGCTTAAAAAAAGGAGAGTGAATGGTAATGAATGGCATTCTTTCATTATTAGTAGATTTATTAAGTACTGCTTCAATTATGATTGGATTGATTTCTTTTATTGGATTAGTTCTTCAAAAAGAAAGCCCGACTAAAGTTATCAATGGAACCTTAAAAACTATTGTCGGTTTTTTGGTATTCAGTATAGGTAGTTCAGCCGCAACAGTCGCTTTGAACGACTTTCAGGCACTATTTGCAAAAGGATTTCATCTTCAAGGAGTTCTGCCATTAGCTGAAGCAGTTACTGCTTTAGCTCAGCAGCGCTTCGGAACTGTAGTGGCCCTAGTCATGACTTTAGGCTTTATAGTTAACTTAATTGTTGCCCGGTTAACACCTATGAAATATATTTTTCTAACTGGTCAACATAATTTATACCTGTCGGCTCTTTCTACCATCATGCTTAAATCAGT
Organism: uncultured Lactobacillus sp.; assembly: GCA_945281075.1. Classification (GTDB taxonomy): domain Bacteria; phylum Bacillota; class Bacilli; order Lactobacillales; family Lactobacillaceae; genus Lactobacillus. Next base: position 9,590 of record CALYQE010000046.1, read on the forward strand.
CGGACTAAGTAATCCTTACATAATTGTTATAGGAGGACTAATTGTCGGCTTCATGTCTGCCGCAATGCCAGCAATTGCCCAACCGGGAATGCGAAAAGTTACAGGTGGTGATGAAATTGCCTTAGCTCATTATGTTTCAATTGGTTATGCCCTTTCAAGTTGGATTGGTGGAAAAGTCGGTAATCCAAAAGAGAGTACTGAGAAGCTAAAACTGCCAGGTTGGCTTAGTATTTTTAAAGACTATGTTATCGGTGTTTCAATTACTATGGTCATTTTTTATTACATTGCAGCTTTATTCGCTGGAAAAGCGCAAGTAGAACAATTATCAAAGGGAGTTAATTGGCTGATTTACCCCTTATTACAAGGACTGCAATTTTCTGCTTCTCTTTATGTAATTATTACAGGAGTGCGGCTACTTCTGGGTGAAATTGTTAATGCCTTCGTAGGAATTTCAGAAAAGCTAATTCCTAATGCTAAACCAGCTTTAGATGTCCCGGTTGTTTTCCCTTATGCACCGACAGCAACAGTTATCGGTTTTGTCTCTGCTTATGCAGCTGGTTTACTGATGATGTTTGTATTTGCAACATTTCATATGCCCGTGATTATTCCAGTAGCTGTTCCCTATTTTTTCATTGGCGCAACAGCTGGAGTTTTTGGCAATGCAACAGGAGGTTGGAAAGGCTGTGTTATTGGGTCTTTTATCGTAGGAATTCTAATTGCAATAGGTCCATCTTTAGTATATCCAGTACTGGCATCAATTGGTTTAAAAGGAACAGCTTTTCCAGAAACAGATTTCAACGCAGTTGCTTTAATTATTAAATTTATTGGTCAATTAGTACATAGCATTTTTTAATTATTATTAAAGGAGTTAAATAAATGAATACGGATATAAATCAATTATCAGTAAATACTATTAGAAATCTAACTCTTGATGCGGTACAAAGTGCTCGTCATGGTCATTTAGGAATGCCCTTAGGAGCAGCCCCGTTAGGTTATACTTTATGGCGTTATTTTCTAAAAATTAATCCCAAAGATTCAGAATGGTTTGATCGTGATCGCTTTGTTCTGAGTGCTGGTCATGGATCAATGCTATTATATGCACTCTTACATTTATCAGGTTTTCCTCTTTCAATTAAAGACATCAAACAGTTTAGACAATTACATAGTCTAACTCCAGGGCATCCAGAATATGGAAAAACGGCTGGTGTCGATGCTAGTACAGGACCATTAGGGCAAGGTTTTGCTATGGGTGTGGGAATGGCAATTGCAGAAGCTCATTTAGCAGATCGGTTTAATAAGCCAAATTTCCAAGTTATTAATCACTATACTTTTGTAATTTCTGGAGATGGTGACCTTGAAGAAGGAGTTTGTCAAGAAGCCGCCTCACTTGCTGGAAACTTAGGCTTAAATAAGTTAATAGTTTTATGGGATGCTAATAAAGTAACATCAGATGCTGATTTAACAGCATCTAATACCGAAAATGAATTACAAAAATTTGCCGCAATGAATTGGAATACGATAGAAGTCAAAGACGGTAATAATTGTTTAGAGATATATAATGCAATCGCTGAAGCCAAGCGTTGTTCTGATCGACCTACTTTAATCAAAGTGAACACAATTATTGGGTATGGTTCAACACTACAAGGAACACATGCAATCCATAGTGATCCAGTTTCAAGCCAAGAAGCTGAACATATGAAAAAACAATTTGGTTTTGCAAATAAAGAAGATTTTTACATTCCTAAGGAAGTAAAGGTTTGGTTTAAAGCTGTGAAAGAACGAGGATTTCAAGCTGAACAAGCTTGGCTTGATTTAAAAGAAAAATACAGCGATAAATTTCCTAAATTAGGCCAGCAATTAGAACAAATTATTACTAACCAGCTTACATTACCAGATTTTCATAATATCAAAGTGGAAGGTAAAATCGCAACACGAGCAGCTTCCGGGAAAGTTCTTAATGATGTCTACAGCCAATACCCAATTTTAATAGGCGGAAGTGGTGATTTAGGCACATCAAATAAAACAACAGTTACCGATAAATTTTTTATGTCAAAACATCGTTTTCAAGGTCCGAATATTTATTTCGGAATTAGAGAATTCTCAATGGCAGCAATTGCCAATGGATTAACGCTTCATGGTGGTTTACGCGGTTATACCGGCACTTTTCTTGTTTTTTCAGATTACATGAGAAGCGCAATTAGACAAGCTGCAATTATGAATGTACCAACAATATTTATTTTCACTCATGATAGTCTTTATGTAGGGCAGGATGGCCCCACTCACCAACCAGTTGAACAGTTGATGTCGCTGCGAGCTATGCCAAACATTACAGTATTTAGAGCCGCAGATAATAATGAAGTTAAAGCTGCGTGGCAAGTTGCTCTAAGTTCTACTAAAACTCCGACAGCTATTATATTAAATCGCCAACCAGTTCCCCAACTTGCTGGAAGTGATCTAGACAAAGCTAAAATGGGAGCATATATCATTTCAGAAGCAACTAACAATAATCCATCTGGAATAATTATTGCCACCGGATCTGAAGTTAGCTTAGGAATTGAAGTTCAAACTCTTTTAGCCCAAAAAGGAGTATTCGTAAGAGTCGTCTCAATGCCTTCATGGGAACTATTCAGTAAGCAATCTCATGAATACCAATTAAAGGTTTTGCCAGATAATATCATGAACCGTATGTCTATTGAACTTGGTTCCACATTGGGTTGGCAACAATACGTTGGTATGAATGGAATTAGAATGGGGTATGATCATTTTGGAGAATCAGCTCCAGCCGATGATATTATTAAAATGATTGACTTTAATTCAAAGCACGCCGCTCACCTATATTTAAATCATTTTCAAAATAAAAATTAAATCTTGAAAACACTAAAGTAAATAAATTTCTAAAATTACTTAAGAACTAGCTGTTCGTTGATATTGCAGTCTAAAATTCTAACAATTTGATTAGTTTCTGATACACGATTCCGATATTTTATTGGCATCGTGTATTTTATGGCTCTATACTAAATCCTGTTGATAGATTATCTTAGTTTCGTTTCTATGGTATTCTATTGGCAGGTTTTTTGCACAATAAAAGAGGTCATAAAACCTCTCTTCGGGCCTATTTAAGTAGTTTGCTTATGACCTCTCTGTCTAATTATATTAAGTTTTTGCTCAATATAATCTCGAATTTCATACTTTTAAGACTGAAACCATTAATTCGGTAATTACTGCTGTCACCTCCTGCAACCTTAAGCTGCCGGCCTGTCCTTATTGTCATTCAGCTCATATCTGACGTAACGGCTACGCTTTGATCAAAGTCAGATACTTGGGCAGCGATGCCAGTCGGCCACTTATGCTTAAATTAGCAAAGCAGCGCATTATCTGCCGCGACTGCGGACAAAAGCGCCATGGTCAAGGAGCTCGCTCAAGCAGTCCTGGATCATTTCCACATTGTTCAGATGCTTAACCGCTCCTTTAATGCCTGCCGGGTTCAGGTAATGAAGCAAGCAGTATCCCAAGTCCAGCCGCAGCTACCGCTTTCTTAAATATTATTGGAAGCTCTACCTTAAGCCTTTTGATCAGTTAGGCTTTGCTACAACTGGCACCCCAAAGCTCGGTTGACACAAGCCCAGGTTGTCGCAGACGGGTTAGCGCTTGACCCAATCCTGGAG
>CALYQE010000047.1 GCA_945281075.1 uncultured Lactobacillus sp.
GCGCAATGCTAAACTTTGGCAAAAAAATGCGGATGTAGTGTGTTCGAGCTCAGACTTATATGAAACGCTTATGAGTGCTTGTTGCGCCATTGAGACTACCAAATACCAAAAAGTGGGCTTTCCGCGCTTAGATGTGCTGAAAAAGCCAGTCTTTTCAAAGGCGCAGCTATTAAAAGCGTTATTTGGGGTCACGGCTGAGCAGAGTCAACTGGGAATTTACATGCCAACATTTCGTTATGAAATGGAAGACGAACAGATTATGACGCAAATCAAAGCAGGGAATTTTTTGGCTTTAGCCGATTTTGATGGGCAGTCCTTAAACCAATTCTTGCAAGCAAATCAGCAATATCTAATTGTTAAGCTGCATCCCTATGAGGCCAAACTGATCGGAGCGTTAGACAGTCAATACTCTAATATTGCTTTTCTTAACGATGCTTTTTTATTTGACCAAGACTTTGACCTTTATGAACTGTTGGGTGCAACTGATTTTCTCATGACTGACTTTTCATCAATTTACTTTGACTACCTGCAGCTGGACAAACCAATCATCTTTTTGACTAATTATTTAGCCCAATATGAACAAAAGCGTGGTCTGCTGCTTGGCCCTTACGAAGAAGTAGTTCCCGGAAAGTGCGTTAAGACGCAAGCACAGCTAATTAAAGCTTTAGCTAGCGCTGATGATCAGCAAGCAAAGCGTCAGTATTGGCTGAAATTAACCAACCAGGTGCATCAGGCTTCGGCTTCAGTGGCTGTCTTTGACTTAATGAAAAAAATTAGAGGAAAATCGTGAAAAAAACATTTTTAAATATTTTATATAATGCGGTTTATCAAATTTTTCTAGTATTGGTGCCATTGATTACGGTGCCTTACTTGTCGCGAATCTTAGGTCCGCATACCTACGGCATTTACAGCAACGTGAACAACATTGTGCAATTTTTAATGATTTTTTGTACTTTGTCGGTTTCTTACATCGGGATGAGAACAATTTCGCAGACGCGGGCCTTTGGCAGTCAGCAGGAGCTAACGGAAGCCTTTTGGGGTCTGTGGTATTTTCAGGCACTGGCTGGGCTAGTAACGATTATTTTGGTGGTTGCTGTTACCAGTTTTTTCAAGCTTAAATACGGGAATTATTTACTCTTAATGGTGCCGTATTTGATTTCGGCACAAGTCGATATTTCGTGGTTTTTTCAGGGAATGGCAGCTTTCGGCAGGGTAGTGCTGAAAAACACGGCGGTCAAGCTAGTGTCGGTGGTGTTAATTTTAATGTGGGTCAAACAGCCTGGTGATTTGTGGAAGTATATGCTGATCATGTCAGTTTCAACCATGCTGGGGTCGTTTGTCTTTTGGTTTGATATTCACCGCTATGTTGGTGGTCCAGTTAGACATTTCTATAAATATCAGACAACGATTAAAGCAATCATCACGTTGCTAATTCCCCAAATTGCTACGCAAATTTACACGTCGCTTGACAAGCCGATCTTGGGTATTTTTCAAAATTCAACGCAGGTAGCCTATTATGATAATTCGCAGCGGATTTCGAATATGGTGCTGGGAATTGTGACTAGTATTTCTCTGGTCATCATGCCGAAAATGGCGGGGGAAGGCAAAAAAGCACAGCGGGTTATTTTGAAAAAATCGCTTGAAGCCACCGTCATGCTGGGAACAATGTTTGCCGTCATTATTATGGCCAACACGAAAGAATTTGTGCCCTTTTTCTTCGGTCACAAATTTATCCCGATGACGCCATTAATGTTCTTTTTCACATTGACGATTATCATGATTCCAATGGGCGGCGTCTTCGCCAATCAGTTTGCGTTAGCCAATCACCGTGATCGCGATTATGCCATCCCCGTGATCATTGGGGCGCTTTTGGAAGTAATCTTAAGCTACTTTTTAGACCGGCTTTACGGTGCAACAGGAGCCATGATCGCAATTTTGGTCACCGAATTTATCGTGCTCATTCTCCGCTTATGGATTGTGCGTGACGGCTATGATTTCAAGTATTCGTTCCATGAAATTCCGAAATACCTGTTAATTGCATTGATTGTCTTGGCGGTCGGAATGCTAATTCCACAGCTAGTTGCTTCTGCCTTTTTAAATATGGTCTTTAAGTCGATCATGATGTTTATTTTGTATATTGGCTTAATGTTTTTGTTTAGGCTTGATTTTAACCAGGACATTATTATGCTGCTAAAACGATTTCTTACACGAGGTTAACAATGATTCCGAAAATTATTCATTATGTCTGGGTTGGCGGTAACCCGAAATCCGAAAATATTCAGCGCTGTATGAATACCTGGTCGAAACATCTGCAGGACTATCAAATTATTGAATGGAATGAAAATAATTTTGATATCCATGAAAATAAGTATGTCGAGCAAGCGTATCAGGCAAAGAAATGGGCGTTTGTTTCCGATTATATTAGGGCCAAGGCGGTCTACGAAATGGGCGGCATTTACCTTGATACCGATGTTTTGGTTCTCGATCAATTGGACGAACTGCTTAGTGATCGGGCATTTGTTGGTTTTGAAAATAAGGATAACCCCTTTACCGCAGTTTTTGGGGCAGAAAAAAACCATCCTTTAATTAAGGACATGCTAGCATACTATGATGATCGCGATTTTACCTTTGATCGGCAAAATCAGCTGGTTGGGGTAAATACCGTCTCGGTTTCTGATCTGCTAAAAACTAAATATCATGTTCAACCCAATAACCAAGAGCAAATGTTAGCTGAAGGCATTCACGTATATCCTGACGGGATCTTGTGCAATCCCTCCGCTAATTCCAAGACGATCCATGTTTTCACCGGAACCTGGATGGAAGGCGCCAAACCTTTGAAACGTAAACTGGTAACTGCCTTGAAGGTGCGCATAAAAACGGCCAAAGAAGCGGCGCTTTATGCCAAGTTGTTCAGATAAATGACCGAAGCTGAATTAAAACAATTAGTTGAAAAAATTTCTGAGCAAGCTTTTCAGCGGCCTTTTAAACATCAAGTGAAGATTAACCACCGCATGACTACGACGGGCGGTCGGTACTATTTAAATGACCATCATCTTGAGATCAATGATCATTTTTTAGCCCCGCAATACCGTAATGAGTTGATCGGAATTATTAAGCATGAACTAGTTCATTACCATCTTCACTTGGCTCACCAGGGTTATCGGCACCGTGATTCCGATTTTAAGCTCTTATTAAATCGGGTTCAAGGCAGCCGTTATGCACCAGACATTGGTTTAAGGCGCAAGCCTAAGAGGAAGTACACCTATGTGTGCCAAAATTGTAAGGTAACTTTTAAAAGAGTGAGAAGAATTGATGTGAGTCGCTTTGCATGTGGTCGATGTGGTGGTATGCTAAGACTTATTAATGAGCAGAAATAAAATGTTTGACAATTGTTTAAGGACCGAACTATAATTTTCTTGTAAAAATGTTTAGGTACCTAATAAAAATTAAAAATAAGGAGAAATATTATGAGCGAAGCAAGCAATAAATTGATGAAGCAGCTTTTTTTCATTATGCGGGCTAGTCGATACTTTATGTTTCAAAATAAGTTGCCAATTTCTGGGCAAAAAAGGGTGTTAGGCGTACTGAACCTTGAAAATGGGCTAACGCAAAACTACTTAACTGAGATTTTGGCTTTAAAACCTGGTTCATTGGCCGAATTACTGAAAAAAATGGAAGGTAAGGGTCTAATTAGACGCGAAACAGACGATCAAGATAAGCGGGTAAAACGTGTTTACTTAACAGAAGAAGGCAAAAAAGAAGCCGATCAGATCGATGAATTACGAAAAGAACAAGATACCGCGGGCTTTTTTGCTGGATTGACTTCTGAAGAGCAAGAACAATTTAGCAACTATTTAGAAAAGATTGCTGATGGCTGGGAAGACGACTTTAAGCGCCATGCCCGCAAGTTTGTTGATCCGGCTATAAAGATTAAAGCGTATGCGAGTTGGCGCAAGTATGCCGAAAGACATAATTTTTCTAAAGAAGAGATGGAAAAGATTTGCCATCAAATGCATAAACGACACATCCATGATGATTACTGCCATAACTTTTCTTCCATGGACTTCAAGGACAAATACTGTGGTTTTGACATTAAAAAGCTAGAAGATAGCGACATTTGGCGCGAATTTTGGCATAATGATGATGAAAAATAATTAGAATAGCAAAAAAGAGTTTTTCAATATTAACTGAAAAACTTTTTCTTTAGACAAAATGCGGAAAGTGGTAAGTTTATGGCGTTTAAATCACGCAAAGATAGCGCGCACCAGGTTAAAATGAAAGACTTTTTCCGGTTGCTAAAAGGATTAGAGCTAAAAAAGTCACTCTTTGTAATAGGTTTGTCTTTTAGTTTAATTACCAGTGCTGCGAACCTCGTCTTGCCTTTATTAACTAAAGATTTGGTAGATACGAGCAAGTGGGATAATTTTAATTATCAAAGCATGGTGATCATTGTAGTTGTCTTTATTGTACAGTTGCTTTTAGGAACCGTTGGCGGTTATCTTTTACGTTATTTTGGTGAAAACGTGGTCAAAAGTTTGCGTGAACAACTTTGGGCCCACTTGTTGCAGTTGCCAGTTTCTTATTTTGATGAAAATAAGGCTGGTGAAAGCAGTTCACGCTTAGTTAATGACACGGGGGTGATCAAAGACCTGATTGCCTCGCAGTTTCCCAATTTTATTACGGGTGCAATTCAGCTGCTGTTTTCACTCGTGATCCTGTTTGTGATGGACTGGCAAATGGCCACCTTGATGTTTACCATTGTGCCGGTGGTGGTTTTGATTTTCTTGCCGGTTGGACGCATGATGGCGCGCTTAGGAAGAAAATTGCAGGCCGCAACTGCTGAGTTCAACGGTGATGTCAGTGAAAAATTGACGGAAATTCGCCTGATTAAAGCCAGTAACGGTGAACAGCTTGAGGAAAGACAGGGCAATAAGTTGATCAAAAAGATTTTTCACATTGGGGTAATTGACGCTCGGGTGGAAGCGATTTTACAGCCAATTATGACTACGTTGATGATGGGCGCTTTTGCTGGTATTTTGGCTTTTGGCTTAATTAGAGTTGCGCAAGGAACCTTGTCGAGCGGATCTTTAGTGGCCTTTTTGCTCTACTTATTTAATGTGATTGCACCATTTGCTAACTTTGCAACCTTCTTTTCGCAGGTTCAAAAAGCTCTGGGGTCAACCGAGCGGATTCAGCAAATTTTACAAATTAAACCCGAAAAAGGTCGTTCGCAGCTGTGCCTTGATCTTGATCACCAGTTGTTGACAGCTGAAAACGTGCAGTTTAGCTATGAAGAAAACGAGCCAGTTTTGCAGTCGATTTCTTTTTCTGCGCAACCTAATTCCGTGGTTGCCTTCGTCGGTCCCAGTGGAGGCGGGAAGTCAACCATTTTTGCGTTACTTGAACGCTTTTATCAGCCAACTGGTGGGAAGATGATGGTCGGTCAGCATGACATTCAAGAGATTGATCTTTCCGACTGGCGCGCCCAAATTGGTTATGTTTCGCAAAACAGTGCCATTTTTTCTGGTACCATTCGTGATAATTTGTTGTATGGCTTGCCGCATGAACTAAGCGATCAGGAGCTTTGGACAGGTCTGAAGCTTGCTTATGCTGACCAATTTGTCAAAGAATTTCCTGCGCAAATGGAAACGGAAATTGGTGAGCGTGGCATCAAATTATCTGGTGGCCAAAAGCAGCGCCTAACAATTGCCCGGGCTTTTTTACGGAACCCCAAAATTTTAATGTTGGATGAAGCAACTGCCAGTCTTGACTCAGAATCAGAAAGAAAAGTGCAACAGGCACTTGATCAGCTCATGGTCAACCGCACGACGTTAGTAATAGCGCACCGGCTTTCAACGATCGTCAATGCCGATCAAATCTACTTTATTGAACATGGTAAAATAACCGGACACGGCACGCATCATGAATTAATGAAAACTCATGCTTTGTATGCCAAATATGTGACTGAGCAGATGGTTGATTAACAGCATTTTTGAAAAAAACCACTTCGAGGGTCTTGTGCTGAAATTAATTTTGCGTTATAGTAGTGACTGTGTTGCGGGCATGGCGGAATTGGCAGACGCGCAAGACTAAGGATCTTGTGATCGCTTTTAGATCGTGGAAGTTCGAGTCTTCTTGCCCGCACTAATAATTAATGGAGCTTCGGCTCCATTTTTTTGTGCGCAAAAATTAGGCACTTGGGGCGGCATGCTAAAGTAAAAAATCTGCGGGATTGTTGAGCGGGTGTTTTTTATTTTAAAAATTAATTACATTAGATAATTTTGCTAACGAAACGTTTATACTTAAAGGTAATAATTAAAAAAGTAAGGATAAATTTATGGCAAAAAGACCTAGGGGTAAGAGACAGTCTAATTTGGTGATTATACTGCACACGTTTATTATCTTGTTTTTGTTGATTATTGCTTTTGCGACTTTAAGGTATTATCGTCGCCAGGCAATCCAATCTGAACAAATCAGACAAGAACAGCTGGCGCGTGAGGAGGAACGACAGAAAATTATTCGCCAGCATAAGGCTTTTATTAAAGAAATCGGTCCGATTGCCAAAGAGGTTGATCAGGAATTTGAACTGCTTCCAAGTATTACCATTGCCCAAGCCTGTCTTGAAAGTGACTATGGTAAAAGCAGACTTTCACAAAAGTACAACAATTTATTTGGTGTCAAGGGAAGCAATCCCAACACTTCGGCCATTTTAAAAACTAAAGAGTACGAAAAGGGTAAGTGGATCGTTGTCAAAGCACGCTTTCAAATTTATGACTCTTACGAAGCATCAATTCGCGCCCATGCTCGGTTGTTTGAGCGGGGGACAACTTGGAACAAAGACCAATACAAGCATGTTTTAGCGGCCAAAAATTATCAAAAGCAGGCCCATGCTTTAGTCCAAGATGGTTACGCCACTGATCCTCGCTACGCGGAAAAACTGATTAAGCTGATTGAGCAATATGACCTTGAACAATTTGATCATTAAAAAAATTCTGTTCTAAATAAGACATTCTTTTTTGGTACAATGATAGAGTTACAAAATTATGGTTGTGAAGGGATTAAGCATGAGCGAAGAATCAATATTAACTGGATTAAATAAGCAGCAGCAAGAAGCGGTTAAGACAACTGAGGGACCGCTGTTAGTTGTTGCCGGAGCCGGCTCAGGGAAAACGTCGGTATTAACTAGACGAATTGCCTATTTAGTCGAGGAAAAAAGGGTTGCGCCTTGGAATATTTTAGCGATTACTTTTACCAACAAGGCAGCACGCGAGATGCGTGAGCGGGAGCAAAAGCTGCTTGGCCCGCAGGCAAATGACATCTGGATGTCAACCTTTCATGCTCTGTGTGTCCGCATCTTGCGGCGTGATTCAGACAAAATTGGCTATGGCCGTAATTTTTCCATTGCTGATTCCGCCGAGCAGCTCACCCTGGTTAAACATCTTCAAAAAGAGTTAAACATCAACCCGAAGATGTACGAACCGCGGGCAATTTTAGCGGCGATCTCAAATGCTAAAAATGATTTGCTCACGCCAAGCGCCTTTGAAGCCAGCAGCGCTTCTCCTTTTGAAAAAGTGGTTGCCAGAGTATATCAAGAGTACCAAAAGCGGTTAAAGCACGATCAAATTATGGATTTTGATGATTTAATCATGCAGACTTTGGTCTTGTTTAAAAAAGATCCGACCGTTTTACACTACTATCAAAATAAATTCAGATACTTACTAGTTGACGAGTATCAGGACACCAACCAGGCCCAATACGAGTTGTGTCATGAGTTAGCCGCTCAATATAAAAATATCTGTGTTGTTGGTGACGCTGATCAGTCAATTTACGGCTGGCGCGGTGCTAACATGGAAAATATCATGAACTTTGAGCATGATTATCAAGCTGATGGCGTGCAAACCGTAAAACTAGAGCAAAACTACCGTTCAACCGGTCATATTTTAGCGGCTGCCAATGCGGTGATTGAGAACAATCAAAACCGTAAGGCGAAAAAGTTATGGACAGATCAGGGCGATGGTGAAAAAGTGACGTATTATCGTGCCCAAAGCGGCGACGATGAAGCTCACTTTATCATTTCCAAGATTCAGGAAGAAATGGATGAGCGTGAGCGGTCATATCGTGATTTTGCCGTTTTATATCGGACTAATGCGCAGTCCAGAACGGTCGAAGAAGCTTTTGTGAAGTCAACTATTCCTTACCAGATCGTTGGGGGGCACAAGTTTTATGACCGAAAAGAAATTATGGACATTATGGCTTACCTGAAACTGGTGGCCAATCCCAATGATTCAATGAGCTTTAACCGGATCATCAACACGCCTAAACGTGGAATCGGTGGCGTAAGTGTGGAAAAGTTCACTAATTTTGCCCAAGACAACGATCTGTCACTGCTGGAAGCTTTTGACCATCTTAACATGACCGGTTTGACGGCACGCGCGGCTGCTAAGCTGAGCGATTTTGGCGCAAAATTGCGCGATGCAATTGCTTATGCCAAAGACCACAGCGTTACTGGCTTGACTGAAAAAATTCTGCAGGACTTTGGTTATACGGAAGCCTTAAAAGCAGAAAAAACCATTGAGGCAGAAACAAGGCTGGAAAACTTAGATGAATTCTTGTCTGTTACCAAGCGCTTTGATGATGATTATGAGCCTGAAGAGGATAACTCAAATCCGTTAAGTGACTTTTTGGCCGAAGTTTCGTTGTTAAGCGATCAGGATGACTTGGAAAACGATGGTAATCAGGTTACTTTGATGACGCTGCATGCGGCTAAGGGCTTGGAATTTCCAGTAGTTTTCTTAGTGGGAATGGAAGACGGACTGTTTCCATTGTCTCGTGCATTAATGGAAGAAGATCAATTAGAAGAAGAACGGCGTTTGGCTTATGTTGGGATTACTAGGGCGAAAGAAAAACTGTTTTTGACCAATGCTTATTCGCGAATGATGTATGGGCGGACCCAAAATAACCCGCCGTCACGCTTTTTGGATGAAATTGATGCCAGTGACCTAGATGCCGAAAATTCTGTACCAGAAGGTGTTGGCATCGGCAACTTTAATGTTGCCACTGCACCGTTTGCTGCAGCCGATCAGCGCGCAAGGGCGAAAGTATATACGCCTAAAGTTAAACCTGCAGGTGCTGTGGGAGCTGAGAAGAAGGGCTGGAATGTTGGCGATCAAGTTGAACACAAAGCTTGGGGGCTAGGCGTCGTGACCAAAGTAAATGGCACTGGCGAGGATATGGAACTCGATATTGCCTTTCCAAATAAAGGAATTAAGCGTCTTCTAGCAGCATTTGCACCAATTAAAAAGGTATAATGAAGTCAGTAATTAGTAATCTGATCGTTTTTTAATCAGGAGGAACAAGATGGCAGATTTAACTCTTGATGAAGCCAGAAAAGAAGTCGCTTCGCTTAGAGATAAGCTCGATCAATGGGCAGACGCGTATTATACAAAGGACGCGCCTGAGGTCGAAGATAATGTTTATGATCAAAAATATCAGCGCTTAGTTGAACTTGAACAGCAATTTCCGCAGCTTGTTACGCAAGACTCAATTACCCAAAGAGTCGGTGGCCAAGTTGACAGCGAATTTACCAAAGTTACGCATCGGGTACCAATGCTTTCAATGGGGGACGTTTTTTCGAAAGAAGAACTGCAAGAATTTGATGCCCGGGTGCAAAAGCAGGTAGGACATCCAGTTGCTTATAACGTTGAACTGAAGATTGATGGTCTGTCGATCAACTTGGAATATACTGACGGCAAACTAACGCAGGCGTCAACGCGTGGTAACGGTCGCGTTGGTGAAGACGTAACGGCAAACGCACGCTTTATTGCTGACATTCCGCAAACATTGCCAGAGAAACTCACCACTGAAGTGCGCGGTGAGTGTTACATGGGTAAAGAAGCTTTTGCCAAGTTAAACAGCGAACGTGATGAAAATGGAGAAGCGGTTTTTGCCAACCCGCGTAACGCCGCTGCCGGTTCACTGCGGCAGCTAGATGCGAACATTACCAAGCACCGCAACCTCAGTACGTTCATCTACACCTGGGTTAATCCGCCCGCAGAAATTAAGGGGCAGCACCAAGCTGTTGATAAAATGGCTAGTTTGGGCTTTCATACTAATCAAACCGGTAAGAAACTTTCCAGCATGGATGAAATTTTTGCCTTTATTGATGAATATACGACTAAACGTGATGGCCTTCCTTATGGGATTGACGGGATTGTGCTGAAAGTCGATGATTTGAGTTTACAAAATGAACTTGGCAATACGGTTAAGATTCCACGCTGGGAAATCGCCTATAAGTTTCCTCCCGAAGAACAGGCGACAGTTGTTCATGAAATCAAATGGACAGTTGGCCGTACCGGCGTTGTAACGCCAACTGCAATTATGGATCCCGTTCAATTAGCGGGAACAACGGTGTCACATGCGGTTTTGCATAACGCCGATTTACTGCAACAAAAAGATGTTCGAATTGGTGACACGGTAATGCTGCACAAAGCCGGTGACATCATTCCGGAAATTTCTGAAGTGGTCATGTCAAAGCGGCCGCAAAATAGCGTTCCGTACCCGATTCCGACCGAGTGCCCTTCTTGTGGGGAGAAGCTGATTCACCTTAAAGACGAAGTAGCACTGCGCTGCGTTAACCCATCTTGTCCGGCCCAAATTGAAGAGGGCATCACGCACTTTGCTTCGCGGCCAGCAATGAACATTGATGGTCTTGGTCCTAAGATAGTGCGCCAATTAATTACTAATGGCCTTGTCCATAATGTTGCCGATCTTTATCATTTGCAAGCTGGCGACTTGGCCAAGCTCGACCATTTCAAGGACAAATCGATCAATAACTTATTGACGGCAATTAATAATTCTAAAAAGAACTCAGTCGAGTTGCTGCTAACAGGACTAGGAATTGACCATGTTGGTTCAAAGGCGGCCCATCTAATCGCGCAAAAGTTTAAAAATATGACAAAGATTATGGAAGCGGACGTGCAAGATGTTGCCGCAATCGATACAATAGGCATGACAATTGCCGAATCGTTAACGACCTATTTTGCTCAAGCTGAAGTAGTTGAATTGGTTAAGCGGCTTGAAGATAGCGGTCTAAACATGGAATATTTGGGTGAGAGCGCTGAACAAGTGCAAGAAATTCCAGACAATTATTTCAAAAATAAGACGGTGGTTCTAACCGGAACGCTTTCTCATTTTACTCGTAGCGAATTTACCCAAAAATTGCAGTCGCTTGGTGCCAAGGTAACCGGCTCTGTTTCGAGTAAAACCGACTATGTCATTTATGGCAAGGACGCTGGTTCAAAATACGCCAAGGCGCAAAAACTTGGTGTGCCGTTATTGACTGAGGAAGAAGCAATTGCTCAAGTTAAATAAAGGAACATTTAAAGTGAAAAGATATCTGCAGATAATTGCAACACTCGCTGCGGCGGTTAGTTTATCAGCTTGTGGCAATCTCAAAAATTCCAATCTGGCTAATAATGCTAAGACGTCGTCCGATTCAAATGCCAAAACTTATCAAACTACAGAAACCGGTAATAATGGTTATACGGTTTTATTAAAGGATGGCCACTATGTTACCAGTCCGATTGCAGGACTAACGGCCACTGATAATGATAATTCAGTTGATGGGCGCGAACTCGAACGTGGTCTTGTTCAAATTTCAAAGGGTGTTTATTCAACTAACTCCTATGTTTTCCAGGAAGGCCAGTACATTACTTCAACTGTTGCAAATGATTGGTTAAGGCGGAAATCAAAGGACAATCCTTTGGGACTTAATCCCGAATTAGGAACAAAGAAAAAGTACAATCCTTATTATTTAGAAGAAATTATCGAGCAGGACTTTTTAACTGGTTCTGGTTCGAATTACCGCATTGGCGGGATCAGCATCGGTTTGGCACTAAACTCATTTGATTATTACCAAAAAAAGAAAGACGGCCCAGAGTATGAAATGGCGCTTTCACGCTCGGCCCAAAAGCAGTATGGTCAGCAGGCTGCGCAACAGATCGTGACGCGCTTGCGCAAGCAAAAAGCGCTCAAAAATATTCCAATCACGGTTGGCTTGTTTGCCAAGGAGAGCAAAGATTCATTAGTTAGCGGATCTTACTTTTTGAGTGGGACAGCGACTGCTAATAGTAGTAAAATAACTAAATGGAAAGCTATCAACACTCAAACAGAAGTATTGCCAACGGTTGGTAATAAAAAGGCAATCAACAGTAATAATGCGTCGAGCTTTAATAGTTTTAAAGAATCAATTCAAAACTATTTCCCTAACATCAGCGGTGTGACCGCAACGCTGCGTTATGAAAATGGTAAACTGGCGCAGGAAAATATTTCAATTACTACGCAGTTTTATGGTTATGAGCAAATCCAAAGCTTTACTAGGCTGGTTCTATCAACTGCGAAGAAATATTTAGCTAATGATGTGCCGATTGAAATTAAGATTGGTTCGGTAAACGACATTCAAGCACTGGTTGCTAAGGAAACTGGGAATAGTGGTTACCAAGTCCATATTTATGGTGGCGAATAAGGAGGTATATGCGTGGAAATTACAGAAGAAACAATTAAGCACGTTGCGGCATTGTCGCGACTGGAAATTAATGAAAAAGAAATTGGTCAGGTTACTGAACAAATGAGTTCAATTATCAATATGGCGGATCAACTCTCAGAGGTTGACACTGAAGGAGTTGAAGAAACCGTCCAGGTAGTTGACCGTAATACGGTGTTTAGAGAAGACAAGCCTGAGCACTGGCAAGATCGGACTGAATTAATGAAAAACGTTCCTGAACAAGCCAATGGCTTTATCAAGGTTCCTGTAATTATTAATAAGGAT
>CALYQE010000048.1 GCA_945281075.1 uncultured Lactobacillus sp.
CGATTAGTAAAATGAAGAAAAAGCCTATTTTAATTAATGTAGCTCGTGGTGGCTTGGTTGATACACAAGCTTTAATTGACGCCTTAAAGTCAGGACAAATCTCCGGTGCGGCCTTGGATACTCTAGCTGATGAAACAGATTTTTATGGTAAGAAAAATTTGCTGAATAGTTTGCCTCAAGATTATGAAGAATTGAAAGCAATGCCTCAAGTTTTGATTACACCACATATTGCTTTCTTTACAAAGTTAGCCATTAAGAATAGTATGGAAATTGCTTTGAATGATGCAAAAACCATCATTTCTGGCGGCAAAGTTAGAAGTGTCGTTAACTTATAAAAGAGTGGGAAAAGTTGACTGAAAACAAGATAAATAAAACAATTGCCAATACATTTAATATTATTGATGTTATTGCTAATGCAAATGCTAAGATCGGCGTTAGTGAATTGTCACGTAAAACACATTTACCAAAAACAACCGTTTTTCGTTTGTTAGATTCTTTAGAACAATTAAAGATAGTAAATAAGAGTGATGAACAGGAATATAATTTAGGCTCTTTTTTTTATAAATTTGTAGCTCAAGCTAAAAATAAAAATGACTTGGTTCAAATAGCTTTACCTTTTATGAAAAAATTTGCTAAAACAACTGGTGAAACAATTAATTTGGGAATTTTATATAATTCAGAGGTTGTTTATTTAAAAAGTATTACAGGAAAATATTTTTCTTTGCAAGTCAAATTAATTCCAGTTGCACCACTTTATTGTAGTAGTATTGGTAAAATCTTTTTATCGACCTTTTCACCGGATCAACTTTCTGCTTATTTGAAAAATGTTGACTTTAAAAAAATGACGGTCAACACTATTACTGAAATAGAGCCATTAAAAAAGGAACTTAATCAAATTAAACAAGAGCAATTTTCATACGATCGAGAAGAATCTGAATATGGATTAAGTTGTATCGCCCTACCAATTCTAAGAAAAAAGAAGATAGTTGCTGCAATTAGTGTTTCTGGCCCAACAGCAAGAATGAAGGCGTATGGTTTTAAAAAAATAAAAACTAATCTAAAATTTACTGCAGAAGAAATTAATAAGTCAATGTGTTAAAAGCGGTAAAAATTTATAAGAAACAAAATTAGAAGCTATATCGTGAGTCGAGTTTCAGAAGAAACTAGTTCTTTAAATAAAAAAAAGCAGATAAAACATCGAAATGAAGTAACCCCAAAATTTAAGACAAATTTGGGGGTCACTTCAACAAAGTGTTTTTCTGCTTTTTACTTTTTTCCTGTCCTCTTAGGTGGCTGCAATGCATGCCGAATACGTTCTTAAAATTTTCAAAAGTTGCCATGGTGGGCTCCGTCTCGGTCAGAAGGAAAAGCCGGGGGTGTTAATTTTGAGGACTTCTTGCTACACTTGTAAATAGATTTAAATGGAAAGGACTGAATAAATGAAACTTAAACATGGATCAACTAATGGAACAGAAGTTAAGTTGCGCTGGCTGCTTTTAGGTGAGTTGGCAACCTGGATTGGTTCAAGCTTCGTGTGGCCACTCACGTCAGTCTACTTGAATAAACAATTACACATCAGTCTTTCGGTAATAGGACTGGTCTTATTTTGCAATTGTGCAAGTAATGTTTTAGGGTCACTGACTGCGGGCCGACTTTATGACCGTTTTAACCCATATCCTTTGATTGTTGCTGGACTTGGCATTGACGCCGTAGTCTTATTTTTTATGGCCTTTTTCCACGGCTGGCCGGCATATTGGATTTGGTTAATCATTACCGGTTTTGTCAGTGGGTGGAATGGGACAATGATTAATTCAATTGCCACCAGTCTGCGCAAATATCCTGGGCGCTACGTTTTTAACCTGATTTATTTTGCGCAAAATGTAGGGACAGTCACGGGGACGCTGCTCGTGGGCTACTTATACGATTTTTCAATCGAATTTTTATTCTTGCTAGCTTCGTCACTGTTTGCAATTGCCTGTATCAATGCCGCAATTCACTATCGGCCGATCATTAACTTTCATAAGCAGCGTCAAGCAAAAACCGATAAGGCAGGCAAAAAACCAAAGGCAGAACCAATGCCTAAATACAATATGATGCTGATGATTGGCTTTCTGGTTTCGCTATCGGTAACCTGGTTGATGTACATGAACTGGGAATCAAACCTTTCCGTTTACATGGTTTCGCTTGGAATTCCATTTCATTTATACAGTTTGTTATGGACAATGAACGGGGCAATAATTGTCACCGTCCAAGTTGTCCTTGCCAGATTCCCGCATTTGTTTAAAAACCTGTTTCAACAGATCATTTTTGGCACATTAATGTTCGCTATTTCATTTGGCACGCTGATTTTTGCCCGTGATTTTGCCCACTTTGCTTTGTCCATGGTTATTTTAACTTTGGGTGAAGGGACTGCCTTTCCTGCTGTTCCTGCTTATATTAACGATTTATCGCCAATGAGCAGCAAGGGAAAATATCAAGGTGAAATTAACGTCGCGCGTGGAATTGGGCAGGCCTTTGGGCCGCTGTTTGGCGGGATGATTATCGACCGTGCTGGCTATATTCCCTTTTTCATTGTGGCGGCAGCGGGCATATTCCTGATGGTCTTATTATTATTGCCAATTCATGCAAAATTGCGCAAGCTGATTAAACTTTATAAATGATTTTGTAAACACTTTTTAACACTAGAAGTTCGATTAAAATGATAATATTAATTTAGTCTATTTTTAATTTATAAAAAGGAAGGATTCGTTTAATGAATAAATTTGCAGCGGTTCGTGGTGGTAGCGGCGATATTATTGAACCGAAAATTGGTACCAGACCACAGGATAATTTATATTTAGCTGTTAACTCGGAATGGATCTCAAAAACCGAAATCCCTGAAGACCGTTCAAGAATGGCTTCATTTGATGGCATTGATCTCAGCGTTGAGAAGCACCTGATGAAGGATTTTGCCGATTTTGCTGCCGGCAAAAAGGAAATACCAGATATTCCTAACCTGAAAGAAGCAGTAAAACTTTATCAATTGGCGCTTGACTTTGATAAGCGTAATCGTGAAGGTGCTGAACCAATTAAATCAGATTTGGCTTTACTGGACGGATTAAAAGACTTTTCCGATTTTAATCTTAATGCACCAGATTTAACGACTTTCGCGTCACTTCCGTTTGGCTTTAATGTTGAACCTGACTTGAAAAATGCCAAAGCTAACGTGCTTAACTTTGCCGGCCCGGGCACTTTCTTGCCGGATACTACCACTTATCAAACAGCTGACGCTGCTAGTTTACTTGCTATTTTGCAAAAGCAATCAGTTAAATTGCTCGAAATGGCGGGCATTAGTACGTCAAAAGCTGAACAGTATGCAGAAGATGCAATTAAATTTGATGCTAAATTGGCAAAGGTGGTTAAATCATCTGAAGAATGGGCAGACTATCCGGCTTGCTATAATCCGGTAAAACTTGCCGATTTTGAAACTAAATTTGGCGACTTCAAGATCTCATATTTCCTGAAAGAAGTTATTGGCGAAGAGCCAGACCGAATTATTGTGCAGGAACCGCGCTATCTTGATCATTTTGCTGAATTAGTTAATGAAGCTAACTTTAGTGAAATTAAAGGCTGGATGATCGTTAACTTTATTAACGATGTGGCCTCTACTTTATCGCAAGAATTCCGTGAAGCCTCATTCCCATTCAGTCAAGCATTATCAGGTCAGCCTAAGCTAACTAGTGGAGAAAAGCAGGCTTACCACATTGCTAACGACAGTTTTAGTGAAGTGGTTGGAGTTTACTATGGCAAAACCTACTTCGGTGCAGAAGCCAAAAAAGACGTTGAGGATATGATTAACAAAATGCTCACCGTTTACAAGGAACGTCTCCGTAACAACGACTGGTTGTCTGAAGCAACTAGAAAACAAGCGATTGTTAAGGTCGAAGCTTTGAAATTGAAGATTGGCTATCCGAATGAGATTGAAGCAATTTATGATCGCTTGAAAGTTGTTCCCGCAAATCAAGGCGGCAGCTTGTATTCAAATGAGCGTGCATTTGGCGTTGAAGAACAAAAGTACAATATTGAACAGCTGCACAAGGAAGTTGATCGGTCAATTTGGGCAATGCCAGGCAACTTAGTCAATGCTTGTTACGATCCAACCAGAAATGATTTGACTTTCCCAGCTGCCATTTTGCAGTCGCCATTCTATGATTTGAAACATGATCGTGCAACTAACTTTGGCGGTATCGGTACGGTAATTGCGCACGAAGTATCGCATGCCTTTGATAATAACGGCGCCCAATTTGATGAAATTGGCAACTTGAAGAATTGGTGGACTGATGAAGATTACGCTGAGTTCAAGAAGCGGACGCAAGCCGAAATCGACCTGTTTGATGGCATTCAATACGGTCCTGTTACTCTTAATGGTAAGCAAATTGTTTCTGAAAACATTGCGGATCAGGGTGGATTAACAGCT
Source organism: uncultured Lactobacillus sp. (assembly GCA_945281075.1). Taxonomy (GTDB): domain Bacteria; phylum Bacillota; class Bacilli; order Lactobacillales; family Lactobacillaceae; genus Lactobacillus. Next base: position 4,457 of record CALYQE010000048.1, read on the forward strand.
GCTGTTGAGGCCGCTAAGAACGAAAATGATGATCTTAAAAAGTTGTTTGAAAACTTTGCTCGGATTTGGGCTAATAAACAAATGACTGAATCAATCAAGAGTCAAACGGCAGTAGATGTACACGCACCGGGTCCACTTCGTGCCAACGTGCAGTCACAATGTCAGGATGCCTTTTATGAAGCCTTTGATGTTAAGCCTGAGGATGGCATGTGGCTTGACCCAGATAAACGGGTGAAAATTTGGTAATCAGTTTTTAAGCTAAAAAGCACTTCTCCCAACAGAGTAGTGCTTTTTGCTTAGAAAAGTTTACGTTTAAGGTTGCCAATTTGAAGAGCTAAATGTGAAAAAAAGGCTAAATTGGCATTTATAGGCTCCAGATTGCAGAGACAAAAAATGCTCAAATTTAAATTTAACTATTGTGATAAACTTAAGACTTAGAACTTATTAGCCCACTTTGGCACTTTTATCGTGTGAAGATTTATAAAGCGAAAATTCTGCCTGAATAATTGAGTTTAGATTTAAAGGAACAAAGATGGAAATTGGTCAGCTTTTAAAAGAATACCGGTTAAACCGTGGTAAAACAAAAAAGGCTTGGGCAGGAGACACTCTCAGCCCGTCATTTTATGCGCGAGTTGAAAATGGAAGTAATCGAATTTCCGCTGAAGACTTGATTAACTTACTGTATGCTAATCAGATACCTGTAATTGAGTTTTTTGAGCGGTTAAATTCCCAAGACCAAGTGGTCTATGAAGAAAACAACCAGTTTCTTTTTGCAATTAATCAGGCTTACTATCAAGGTTCAAAAGCGGAATTATTGAAAATCCGCAACACTATTCGAAAAAGCAAATTACCCGATAAAAAAGAGAAATTAATGATAATAAATGTCTATTTGGCGATTGTCAATGATGAGTATGACAGCATCGATCAAAGGACCTTAAGAGAACTAAAAGACCGGATTTTTATGGTCAATGAATTCGATCTTGATACGATCAATTTATATTGTAATTGCATGGTTTTCTATGATCTTGATACCAATCTGATGATTTCGAGCAAGCTAATAAAACAATATCAAGGAAATAAAAATAGCTTAATTGAGAAGAATTTATTGGGAATGATTATCAATATGCTGAACTTTTGTATTAAAGAAAAACGTTTTGAAGAAGCTAATCAGTTTATTGAATTTGCCGATCAGATCGTTCCTAAACCAGAAATATATTTTTATAAAAACATGATCGTTTTTTTCACTAGCATAATCAAATTTGACACAAGTTCTGATAAAAAGTATTTAGAAATTTGTCATGATATTATTGAGGATGTCAATAGAATTGGGATGAAAGGTTTTAGTACGGAAATGGCAGAGTTTTTACAAAAAAACATCAAATGAAATTAGGCTCATCTTGTAACAATCATAGCCAGGCACTAAAAAGAAGTGGAATAAAAAAACATAGTTTTGAACAGACTGACATAAATGCTTTGTAAGTAGCAAATATGCCAGTTTTTTCTTTGCTCTTTTTCAAATGATACAATTCACTCGATTGCGGTATTAGATATTCTAATACAATTTGTTTTTAAGGGAGAGCTAGAAATGAATACTACAGCAAAAAATTTACTACAGCTTGATAGTGTCAGCACATATGTTGGCCATACAGAAATCGTGAAAAAAGCTACTTTTGTCATTAAGCCAGGTGAAATTATTGGTTTGATTGGTCCAAATGGAGCCGGTAAAACGACTATCATGAAAACTATTCTAGGCTTAATGAAATTCACGGGCGAAATTACTGTTAGCGGTAAGCCTGTCACTGAAAATAATCATGCTCCCTTGGCAAAGGTTGGAGCGCTAATCGAGCATCCAGCAATTTATCCTTTTTTGACAGGTCAAGAAAATCTAAAACTGTATGCTCACAGTAAGGAAGATATGACCAGAATAGTCAATCGACTGCAAATGAATTCATACATTAACAGTAAGGCTAAAGGCTATTCTTTGGGAATGAAGCAAAAATTAGGTATCGCAATTGCCTTATTGAATCAGCCCAATTTAGTAATTCTTGACGAACCAATGAATGGACTGGATATTGAATCAACGATTAGCGTTCGAAAATTAATCCAGGAATATGCAACTCGTGGTACTGCATTTTTAATTTCCAGCCATATTTTAAGTGAGTTACAAAAAGTAATGACTAGAGTTGTTTTGATTAGTAATGGAAAAATTATTTTAAATCAAAGCATAAGTGACTTTGAGACAATTAGTCATCAAAAATATCAGGTATCTACTGAAAATAATGCGATGGCTAAAAAGATTTTTAATGCTAATCAAATTAATTACACTGAAAAAGATCAGCATTTAACGATTACGCAAGAAAGCATTTTTAAGATACAAGATGAACTTTTCAAAAATAACATTCATTTGACTGAAATGTCGCCAGTTGAAGCAAATCTTGAGCAGATTGTGGTTGATGTTTTAGACAAGGAAAGAGGCTAAAATTATGGCTACTGCTATCAAAGAAGAACTATACAAGCTTAACCATGAGCGTATTTCTCTATATGGATTGCTTTTTTTGATTGCAATCATGGCTTATAGTGCTCTGACCGGAAAAACTAACAGGACTGCTATAATTTATGGCTTTGATGCTATAGAATGGATCCCGATTATTATCATTACTGTTGGAAGTGCCTTTTTTGCAATGGAATATAGCAATAATACGATTATCATGCTGCTTTATAAAAACTCAAATAAACTAAAAATCTATTTAGCGAAATTTTTCATTGTTTTCTTGTATGCCATTTTTTTAACTATCGCAGCAGTTTTACTGACTTTTTTGTTGAGCTTAATATTTGTTCCAGTTACATGTAATTGGATAGCAGTCATTCATGGTCATTCCATTATTGGTGACTTGTTGATTAATATGGGAGCAACCTTACTATATTGTTTCTTCATTACCGGGCTGTCATTTATGTTAATTATGTTAGTCAAGATTAACGCAGTCGTTATCTGTATTGGCTTATTTTTAGGCTATGTTGGTTCTAGTGTCTCCGTTGCCTTAATTGATGTTTTTCCTTCAGCAATTAACATTATTAAATGGAATCCTTTAAGCATGATTTTTGTTTCTCAGCAGCTATCTAGAAGATCGCTAGCAGCCACATCGCATTTAAGCAACTTGCAACTGGTCGTAGCTACAATTATTTATGGTCTGATTTTTGGTATGATAGGCTATTACATGTTTAAACGGCGTCGGGTTTGATTCGCAGGAAAGGAGAAATAAAATGGTTTATAGCTTAAAACAGGAAATTTACAAACTAGAACACAAAAAAATTTCTTGGATTTCATCTTTAATATTATTGCTACTTATGGTTATGACGGGTTATTCAATCGGCTATGAAGAAGCTAAAGTCTGCTTAATGACCTGTTATAATGCTTCTTATTGGATTACCTTTATTTTGATTATCGTTGGTGCCACTACTTTTTCGATGGAGTTTCAGAATAATACAATCCTTACTTTGCTTTACAAGTCATCAAGTAAGCTTATAGTTTATTTGGCAAAATTTATTGTACTTTTTTTCTACAATATATATTTACATGCGATGGCCATAATTTTCACCTTTGCCCTAAGCATGTCTATCTTTAAATCAAATATTACTTGGACTACCATATATCAGTATGGTCAGCCCATATGGAAAAATATGCTTAATACTATGATGGTTGACTTGTTAACTACTACTCTTGTAATAAGTATAGTTTTTATGCTGTCGTGTATTGTTAACAACAATGCCATAGTTATTACTGCAAGCATTTTGGTGTTTTTTATAGGTGGGAATGTATCCACAGATTTACTAAGAATTCATAAATTTATTGGCGTTATGAAATGGAATCCTTTTAGTATGCTTGAATTAACTGATCAATACTATAATTATGCTGGTTATATTAGTATTACGCACTTAACAAACTTAGAAATGATGTTAGGAACGGTCTGCTATATCATCTTATTTCTGACCATAAGCTACTTGATTTTTCGCAAGAAACGCTTTTAGTTATTTTGATTGTAAAAAGGCTACAGAAAAAGGTCTGAAGAATTTATCTTCAGACCTTTTTGGTTTAATCATTATCAATTTCTTGCTTTTCTAAATGCGAGTAGTCGCGCGGAGCAAGTCGCTTGATGTGCAAGTTTTTCTTTGGCCGCCCCAGAATTAGCGGAACCTGTTCAACGACCGTATCGGTAAATTCAAGCCCAAACCATGAAGCTGGATTGGATGAAAGATTTTGCAGCCAGATGCGCGCTTTTAGCATTAGCTTCTCGAAGCCCTTAAGCTTAGTCAGAGGACTAACCACTTCATTAACAATAACGAATGAAAAGTCACCCACCTTGCGTCCGGGTGTCGTGGTATATTCCTGCGGCTGGGCCTCAATCGTGCCGTCCTTAATCAGATCCTGCACGATCTGGCGTAAATAGACGTTAACACTTGTTTGCTTTTTGAAACCTAAGTAAAGTTGCACGTTAATTACGTTTTTCGTGCCGTAAGTGTTGACTGCATACTTGGCCGTAAAAGGTTCGTTCGTGATATTAACTGAAACAAACCAATATGCTGCCGCCCGTTTTGGGCGTTTATCCAAAATTGAATATAAAATTTCCCGCTTGATGAACTTGTTGTACTTGACTTTTGCCATGTAGACCAAGTTGGTAGCATAGGTTGGGTAATCGTCATCGTGGCTTAAGTCGGTCAACATATCCGTGTACTCATCTAATCGGACGTAAGTGCTGGCGCCTTCGTGCTTGTCGCGCACCCGGTTGCCGAAATACCAGATAAACATAATGACACCGATAAAGCCGGCGATCAGGACTGTAACATATCCGCCGTGCGTGAACTTCGTCAAACTGGAAATTAAGAACATGCCCTCGATAAAACCAAAGATGAAAAGGAAACATAGTCTAAACAGCAGCGGTTGGTGCTTGGAGCCAAGATACTCAAATAACAGCAAGGTTGTCATCAACATGGTTACGGTAATGGACAAGCCATAAGCCGCTTCCATGTGCTCTGATGTACGGAAGAAAATCACAATTGCAATTGTTGCGACACAGATCATCTTGTTAACAGACGGAATGTAAATTTGTCCGTGCTTGGTTGTTGGATAGTTGATCTTCATTCGTGGCAAAAATTTCAGTCCACTGGCTTCGGAAACCAGGGTGAATGAACCCGTGATTAAGGCTTGCGAGGCAATGATCGCCGCAATCGTTGCTAAAATAATCGCAAACAAGCGCAGGCTTGAGGGCACAGCTTCAAAGAAGGGGTTCAGTTCGATTCCGTGTGTTTGATAATGCGGATTTTGCAAAATCCACACGCCTTGTCCCAGGTAGTTTAGGGATAAGCAGGTAAACACATACGGCCACGACCCCCGAATATTGCTTTTTCCCACATGACCAACGTCTGAATATAGGGCCTCGGCACCGGTTGTTGCCAGAAAAATTGAACCAAGAATAAAGATGCCGGCCTTATTAGCAGGACTGAAAAGAATCTTAATTGCCCAGTAAGGATTTAACGCTTCAATTATTGACCAGTCGTTTGTCATGTTCAAAAGGCCAATGATCCCTAAGAAAGTAAACCAAACAAACATAATTGGACCAAACGCCTTGCCAATGCTGCTCGTACCAAGCATTTGAATTGAAAATAGCAAAAGTAAAATCGCAATCGTGATCATGATGACCGAGTTTTGATCAGGAACTGGGATGCTGGAGCCAAAGCGCATATTCTTGAGTCCCTCAATTGAGGTCGTTACAGTCACGGCGGGCGTTAGCGTACCGTCGGCCAGCAGGGCGGCGCCGCCAAGCAAGGCGGGAATTACCAGCCATTTGGCCCGCTTGCGCACTAAGGCGTATAAGGCGAAAATACCGCCTTCGCCGTGGTTAGTGGCCCGTAAGGCGATCAGCACGTACTTGACGGTCGTTAATAAAGTAACTGTCCAAAAAATCAAAGAAATTGAACCTAAAATCAATTCGCGGTTCACGTTAGCTAATCCGCCGTTGCCGTTCACAATCGACTTCATTACGTAGAGTGGACTAGTTCCAATGTCCCCGTAGACGATTCCAATCGTGATGAGCAGACCAGCTGCCGAAATCCGCTTCTTTTTTTGATCCATAGCAATCTTGTACTCCCTAGCTTCGATTAATATTTTCAAGTAAAAAAGAATGTCAATTTGGCATTCTCTTTTAAATATCTATTTTGTTCTTTTTTTTATGATTGTACAAGTAAATTATGATAAAGAAGTAGAAATATTGTCACGACGATCTTCATACCATTTGTCCCAATCTAGATATGAAGTCATCTTTTCTGGTTCAACGTGATCTTTTTGCACAATTTCATCAACAATGCTTTGAAAATTATTTGCATGATATTGCAAAGCATGTCTAACCAGCTCTTGGCTGCCAAAGTTGATGTTGTCCATTACGTAATGGTTAATGTCGACCATGTTAGAGTCAACATCATACATGTTCATGATTTCCAAGTCCCGTTGGTTGAATTTGGCAATGTAGAAGTCAGTAAAAACCTTTAAATACTCAGGTTGCTCGGCGAATTCTTCCGTGGGCATGGTGGTCCACTCTGCTTCGGGCATAACTACCTTAAGTTCTTCATTTTCTTGTTCTTTTTCTTTATCTTGCTCTTTAATGTTATTTTCTTTTTCAGTCAAAGCAGACACTCCTTAAATTAAAATAGGAACCGTGAAAGTCAATAGTCATTTTACAGAGTTTAACCTGTAAAAGCAACTATTGGGGCGATTTGTCCATAAATGATCTATACTTTTTACCGAATCTGCTGGGAAATTATCGAAATTTTGCTTGGCAATAAAGTGAGTTGGGTTTTGCTCATAGTAAAAATCACCCGCGCTCAAGATAAACAAGGGTGATTTTAAAGTTAGGTAGTTTAAGCAATTACCCATGAATAAAAGGCAATTAGATTGAGGAAAGACACATAAAATTGCTTTATGGTTTAAGATAATTCTCAACGTCAGCCTTAGTAATCTTGGTTGGCTTGCTGCGGCCGGACTGACGGTAAAGGTCGATTAAATCTTGCGGGCTAAAGGACATGCCGTCGTAGCCAAGCTTGGTTACGCGCTTGCGCAACTGGGTAATCTGTTTATTCGTAACGGTCTTGCCGTGAACCTTATGGTCGCCCATTGCGCCTTCGCCAGTCTTACCAGCATTGCCTGTGTCGTTCTTGCCAGACGCGTTATTGTTGTAAGTTGAACCAGCGCCATTGTTATTTTGATCAGCTAATTTTTTATTAGCCGCAACGCCTTTTTCAGCTTGCTTTTTATACTTGGAATAGTAACGGCCATTAATATAAGGTAGATCCAAAATCTTTTGGTATTGGTCAATCGCCTGTAAATATTGCTTGCCATCTTCTGCCGTAGTGGCAGCAGCAAAGATTGGCTTAATCTCATGTTCGTAGTTGTCTTGGACATCTTTAATGGTAGTTTTTAGCTTGTGCCCTTGCTTAATTAAAAGTGTATAGCCCTGATTTTGCTTGATAACGCTGTTGACACTCGTCAAGGCCTCATCGTATTGTCCAGCCTTAGTTGAGCTGATGGCGGAAAGCATGTTGTCGGCTTGGTCCTTGTAAGCCCGAGCTTGATCGGTCTTCTTAATGCCCATTGCCTTTTCAAATGAGCTGCTTGCCCGCGCATAGTCCTTGTCAGCAACGGCATCTTTACCTGCTTGCAGCGCACTATTATATGAGGCGTCAACTTGATTGCTGTTAGACTTTTGGGTTGCGTAAAAGATCCCGCCACCCAAAGCGATGACTACAATCACCAGAATCGTCCACATCGTAGATTTCTTCATAATCGGAAATTATCCTCCTTATTAATACTCATATTAATTATAGTGGGTTTAAGCCAATTTGACTACTGATGTACGTTTTTAACTTGCTAATGAATATTTTTTAGCAAAATTGTTACACTTCGCCTAGTCAAATCGTTAGTAATAGTGTAAGACAACTGGCGCGCGGGTTACTTACACCGAATTACTTGAAA
>CALYQE010000049.1 GCA_945281075.1 uncultured Lactobacillus sp.
CCATAGCAATTGCTGACATGATTCTATTCAAAAAATCACCTAAATGGTATTTTTTCAGTTCTTTCAAATATATCCCCTCCTAAATTTGGAACGTTGTTCCAATTAATAATATAATATTTTCACAAGCTTTTTGCAATAGTAATAATAAACTTATCTCTTTTCTTGACTTATTTAAAAATCATATCGAGTTATCCATTATTTTTACAATTTTTAACTCTAATCATTTCGGAAAATATAGTTAAATAATTCACTTAAATAATCGTATTTACCAATAATTAGTACGCGAAATATTTGCCAAAAATAAATTTCAAAGAAACTTAAATGATAAACTATAAAAAGTTCCCTGACCATAAAAGATGATGCTCAGTTCAAAACTAAGCATCATCTTTTAAAGTCTCGTTTTTGGTCAAAATAACTTTTGATGAAGATGTTTCTTGAAAAACCAATTGAAGGCTAAAAACGTTTCTTGCGAAAAATTAGATAGCCAATGATAAAAAAGATTATGATATAAATTAATGATCCCAGCAAAAGCTGTAGGTTACTCAAATGCGTTGTTATTACATAGGTAATATAGTTGCCATATTGCCTTGTTAAGTTAACCATGTTAAACGGATTCCACTTCATAATTCCAACTAGCATCTGCCTTCGCGTTAAGTCACTAGATATACCTTGTCCCATAAAGGTAACTAGCAAGCTGACCGTAATGACAATCGCATTGCTGTTAATTAAGCAGGATAATAAGAAAACAATCGTAATAATTAACATCGTTGTAACTACATCAATTGCAGAAGCCGTTAGCATGTTAGCCCAGATTGGCTGATGATAGAGATAAATCGTGTTCCAATCCACATTGGACCTAAAGATGGTGTAACGCAAAGTAACAGTATAAAAAATAGCTAGAACGTGAAGAAAAAGATCATAAATAAATATTGCAAGATATTTCGATAAATAAACTTCAATCTTATTCGCTGATTTGTACAAAAGCGTCAAGATAGCATTATTTTGAAATTCCATCGAAAAGCTAGTTGCACCAACAATGACCAAGATAAACATGATAAAGTCAGAAGAGTCATATGTCAATGCTAATACCAACTTTTTAGTATCTTCAGCCATGGCAAAACCTGTAAAAACCATCAGAAACAATAACAGGATGGCCGAAATCCAGGTAATTTTACGATGAGCCAATTTATAGAGTTCTTGTTTAATACTATAAACCATTTTAAAGCCTCTTTCCTAAACGCGCCGGTTTTTAAACAAATAATAACCAAGTACCGCAAAGATCAGTCCATAGGCGATGTTAGCGATAATTAGTTCACTATTCAATAAGTGCGAAGTTGACATCAAGGACGATCTGGTAAATTGCTGCGATATAAAAATCATGCTCAGGGGATTCCACTTGATAATGCTTACTGCACTGGGAAAAGCCTTCATCAATGCACTGGAAAAAGCTGCCCCAAAGAAAGCTAAAACAATTCCGATGCAAACCACTACCGCATTATTTCTGGTCAACATGCACAGCATAAATGATAGGCCCGTAATAAAAAAGGAGTAAATAATTGCCCCCAACATGTTCGCTAGCAGGTCAGAAAGTAGCGAGTGGCCGTTAAAAGTGGCAAGCCAGTCATATTTATTGCCAGTAAAGATCAAGCTAAACAAAAAGGTCAGAAGAATTGCGGCCACCGTAAGCACGATGCTGTAAAAGAAAATGACTAAAAACTTAGCTAAGTAAATTTTTAGTTTACTTGAGTTTTTATACATCATCATCATAATCGTTCTGTTCTTATATTCCATCGCAAAAAAGGCCGAACCAACTGTAATTATAATTAGCGGGATCCACTCAATTGCATCAAAGCCATAGATTAAGAACCTGCGGTCTAAAGCCTTACTGGTCAGAATGTTATATAGCATGGCACATAGCAGCACTAGCAAACCATAAATGGAAATTTTTTCATGATTAAATTTATAAACTTCTTCTTTTAAACTTTTACCCATGATGATTAACCCCTTTCTTTGTCCAAAATGTTAACAACAATTTGTTCAAAGTTAGCTTCGATTGGGGCCATTTCTTCTAAGTGAATCTGGTGTTCAAACAGCTCGTCTTGAATTTGAAAAATATCTTGGCTGTTAACAGTTAAGTAGTCATCTTGCAGAGAATAGGCAATACTATTATTTTGCAGGATGCGCATTGCCGCCTCATTATTTTCGGTAATCACCTTATATTTTCGCCGGCTAATCTCATTAAACTTTTCAATTTCTTGGTTAACAATGATTTTGCCAGAACTAATTAAAACGACTTTAGTCATTACCTTTTGCAGCTCACTTAAAACGTGACTAGAAATCAAAAATGCTGTGCCTTGATCCGCATACTGTTTAATCAGTTTACGTACGGCAATCGTGGCTTCAATGTCTAGGCCGTTCATCGGTTCATCTAAAATAACGAGTTTGGGGTGATTGAGCAAGGCAATTGCGATGCCCAATTTTTGCTTCATCCCTAGAGAATAGCCTTTTGACTTGTTATTAATGTATGACTTCATTCCCAAAGTCGAAACTAAATTGTTTAGGTCGGCTTTTTCACGGGCGTACAATTCTAGATTTTGGCAACCTGTCAAAAACGGATAGATTGCTGGGTGCTCAATCAAAGCCCCTACATTGCTTAAAGCATGATGATCATTTTCTGTTACGCTTTTGGTGTCTATTGTGATCGCGCCGGTAAATTTCATTAGTCCTAAAATTGTTTTCATGATCGTTGTTTTACCAGCACCGTTAGGACCAATTAAGCCAACAATTTAGCCAGCTTTAATATTAAATGAGGCTCCACGGACAATTTTATTTTTGCCAATATAAGTATTAACATGCTCCACCTTAAGCATAGGATTATTATCAGATTGCATCTTTCATTCACTTCCAAAGAGAAAACATAATTATCATTTTATTGTGTTATATATCTAATACACTGATATAATAACACCAATTAATTGCTTGATGCAAGCCCATTTCTGTCATTGCGCTTGGTCTTTTTGGCGACAAAAAAGCATCAAGCTAAAAATTAGCCTGATGCTTAAATTTTTTTACCCGCAAGCAACCAGAATCTGCTCCGGTGCGAGCTTAGTTTTCAAAAAACTGTCCTTTATTAATTTGGTAGTATTTTTGGTAGCGTCCACTGTAATTATGAAACATGTATTTCATTAACAGCCAGCGCTTAAAGTTACGATCTTGGTCGTAAAAAACGGTCGTGCCATAGCGGCCCTCGTGAATCAATTCTTCAGCCAGATGTTTGGCTTCATTGTCGCGGGCATATTGCTTGAACACCTTAATTGGAATTCCCAACCACAGAACGTGCTTTGACTTCAGCTTATTGCCGTAAATCGTTGCCTGATCTTTGAGACAGTCATTAACGTAGTCATCAACATACCACTTCGCCAGGTTATAGCCATTTAAGGTAACGTAAAAGCTGGAACGGCCCTGACGCAAGTTAATTTCAAAGAACTTATACTTGCCATCACGGGCATCATACTTGATGTCAAAGTTGGCCATACCGGTATAATTCAATTTCTCCAAGAATGCTTCGACTTGTTCATAGAGCTTTTCATTATATTCCGGCAAAATCGCCATGTAGTTGCCAATCGATTGCGGCGTTGGGTCCTCCAGCAGCGGATGTCCCAAACACATCATCTTCACGTGATGATCCTTGTCAACATAGGCGTTAAGCACACGCATGTTTGAATCGTCACCCGGGATAAAGTCTTGGGCAATTAGGTCAGCCTGGTAGCCATTGCCATAGATTTTACCGACAATTTCACTCATTTCCGTTTCATTGTGAATGGTAAAAGCCTTCTTACGCCCTTCAAAATGAACGTCAAGCCAAGACACAGGGTCTTCCGGCTTTAGTTCGATCGGATAATCGAACGGAAACTCGAGGTAATTATCAGCCTTGAAGTCCGCCATGGTAATAATTTTGGTCTTCGGATAAGGCAGTCCGTATTTTTCGGCAATTTCGTAAAAGCCCTCTTTAGAAATCAGCTTTTTGAGCAAATCGTATTCAATGTACGGAACGACAAAAACTTCTTGTAATTCGTCCCGGTGCTTTGACAGCAATTCTGCGTAACCGTCGCCGCAGGCAATTAAAATTACCGGTTCTTCGTGCTCGCGGTAAATTTTCATTTGCTCACGCATGACTTCAATAAAGGTTGGGTCTTCACTAAAGCCGTGGTGCAAATCCACACTGACAATTTTGGAATAACGCGTCGGTGCTAGCTGAGTATCGGCGATCGCCTTCACGCTAATCCCGTATTCTTCATTAAAAGACCTGGCCATTCCATAAACATTAATGTCACTACCAAGCAGGATCGGGGTAAAATCTTGATTCATTTGAAAATCTGCTCCTAATTAAACTAATTTCCCTTGTTCAATCAAGCTAGCCACTTCTGGTTGCACGCGTTGGTACTTGGCTACTGTTGCTTCATAATCAACAAAGAACAGTTTGTACCAAACAAGGAAGGTATAAATTGCCCAAATTTGACGGCGGTGAGAGCCATCTCCTTTGTAGTTCTCATCTAAAAGTTGCAAAATTTTTTCTTGCTCAAAAATATCACTGACAAAGTCTTCACTAAAGAGTTCACGAACTTGTTTATAAAAACGGGGTTCTTGCAGCCAAGCCTTGATTGGCGTTGGAAAACCAAGCTTTGGTCTTTTGGCCCACTCAGCAGGCAAGACTTTTTCGGCTGCTTTGCGCAAAGCATACTTGGTATCATGCTTATTAACCAGATAGTCAGTTGGAATTGAGTTGGCCCGTTCAGCAATCTTCTTGTCAAGATATGGAACCCGCAATTCAAGCGAATGCGCCATTGAAATCTTGTCGGCTTTTTGCTCGATGTCATTCAACATAAAATGATGCAAATCAATATACTGCATCTGTCGAACATTGTCGAGATCTTTGACTTTCTTAAAGTCCTTTTGATAAATTCCGTTGACCGTTAACTTATTGCGATATGACGGTCTAAGCACGCTGTTGGCATCTTCCGAAGTAAAAATCGTTGGATAGTCCATGTCATAAATCACTGATTGGCCAACATAAAATTCACTTGGTTCAGCCAAGTTGGTGTATAAGTGAACCTTGCCCGGGAAGTTAGGCATTTTCTTGATTCTGTGTGCCAGCTTGACCCGTTTATTCTTCGGCAGTTTTTTACATTGGGAAGTAAAGGCCTTAATCACGCTGTTGTGCGTGTGCATCCCGTAGTTGACATAACCGGCAAACAGTTCATCGGCCCCTTCACCAGACAGCGCCACGGTCACGTGCTTGCGCGCCATTTTGCACAGATACCAAAGCGGAATGATCGAAGGGTTAGCGTCTGGTTCATCCATATGGTATTGCATTTCCGGAAAATCACGCATGGCCTCATCGGCCTTAACCTTGTCTGAATAGAACTTCCAGCCTTTAATATCGGCTAAATCCTTCGCCTTAGAAGCCTCGTCATATGTTGCATCATCAAAAGAAATTGAAAAGACATCGTCTGGATCCAGAATAGTCGTAATATAACTCGAATCCACCCCTTCTGATAAGAAAGCACCAACGGGAACATCGGCATTATGGTAGAGCTTAACCGTTTCCTCTAAATCCTCATTGATTTTATTGATGGTTTCCTCAAAGCTGAGCGTGTTGGCCTTATATTCCGCATCCCAATATTGGTGGGTCGTCATCTTGCCGTCTTTATATTCAAACCAGTGCCCTGCTGGGAAACGATAAATTCCCTTAAAGAAGGTTTCATCCAGGTCATTGTACTGATTCATCAGGTAAGGCTTAACTGCTTCAACATTTAGCCGGCGCTTAAAGCCCGGAAGAGTAAGGAAACTCTTGATTTCTGAGCCAACCGTCAAATGGCCGTTTTCATTGCTGTAATAGAGCGGCTTGATGCCGAAGAAGTCGCGCGCGCCATACATGGTCTGCTTGTCATCATCCCAAATAACAAAGGCAAACATGCCCCGAATCCGTTTAAGCAGACCGTCCATGCCCCATTCTTCATAACCGTGAAGCAGGACCTCAGTATCAGCTTTGGTCGTAAACGTATGCCCCGCATCAATTAGTTCTTTTCTTAGCGGCTTGAAATTGTAAATTTCGCCGTTAAAAACAATTGCCTTGGTTTTATCTTCATTAAAAATCGGCTGGCTACCGCCACGCAGATCAATAATTGACAGCCGTCTAAAACCTAGCGCTGCCTTCTCGTTTGTGTAAAAGCCGTCTGAATCTGGGCCACGGTGCATCATTGCGGCCATCATTTTACCGATCGCGGTTTGCTTATCATTTATTTCTGGATTATAAAATGCGACAATTCCGCACATAGTTTATCTTTCCTTAATATTTGTTCTCAGTTTTTAGTCTAACTTTTCCATTATATGCTAAAAGCCGGGCAAATTCCAAACTGCCCGCCTTTTTTACTAAATATAAAAAATTCTTCTCTTGCTGGCCGCGCCGTAACCAAATACCTGAATAAAATGCCGGTGCAAATCAATATTAACCACATAACCGGCAAATTCAGTCTGGTGATCAATCTGCCGCTTCCAGTTTTTGTTGTACTTGGTGGTTAAAACATGGTTAGGGCCCATCAAGGCAGAGCAATTAAATAAAATATACTGGATACCATTAATTCTGAATTGGTCTTCCACGTGTCGATGGCCACAGAAAAAGGCGATTATCCGCGCATTTTTAACATTGGTAAAATCAAAGTCATTGGCCAAACGAAATTCCGGCGGAATACCATGGCTGGAGTGCATTTGCCCTTTTTCACTTTGATTAAAGGCTACTAGCAATTCGTGCAGCGAGCGACCATTATATTTCAGCGCATTGGACCCTTTCCGGTTGATCGGATTGCCATGGCTCATAAAGACAATGCTCTTATTTGAAGACTGCTGGAGAATTTCGATAATTTCCTCTATCTGGTCTTCCCTGATTGCCAAAGTGAGTTTGGCGTCATAGCGTTTTTGCCCTTGCGCATTCAAAATATAAGGGAGATCGGAAGTATTAACCGTAATAAAACGCACATCGTCAACATCATAGTAACAAACGCCATGCTGACGAGAAATGTATTTCACATTCTGCTGACCATACATCGATGGCCACATGATTTTTTCGAACTCATTTTCAGGAAAAGAGGCCTTGAGATCATGACGTTCATCGTATTTATCGTTTTCATCATGGTTGCCTTTGATCATCAGATACGGCACTTTTTCCGTTTTGAAGGAATTACGCAGCTTGATAAGCTCACTTTCGCCTAAAAATCCAGTGTCAGAGCCATCAATCCAGTCCCCCAAGTGCACCTTGAGGTCTAATAAGCCAGCATCATCAAGATATGAAAATTCGTTAACGTGAGCCAGTCCATTCCAGCCATAAAAATCGATACTGTTGCGATCCTTAAAGTGCGTGTCCGTGATCACGCTCACATTGACCGAATTTTTCCCGGCACGAATATGCTCCTTGATGCGTTTAACAAAGCTATCAAGGTATTCCTCGACAATGAACCGGCGTCCCGTTTTCCGGCTAATAAACGCACGGTAGCGTTCAAGGTCGGGGCTAAATTCGCGCACATACTCAGGAGCCAAATTTTCGGTTGCTTCAAGGCTTAAAGCCTGATGCAGAATATTATCTTCATCTTTATAAACCGTTAAGTTATACGGTCGGTTATTCGGAGTATGCTGTTCTTTACCAACATGATATTCACCCACGGTTAAGTAATCCTGCATGGGATCAAGGGGAACATCTTTTTTATTAAATAAGCGGTGGACATTTGCTCCGCTTGCACGGTCAAATAAGCCAACTACGCGTTTAAAAACACTCATAATTTTGCCTCAACCCAAAGAAAAAAGCTGGGCAATGCCGCAGCTCCATAAATTTATGCGTTACTTGCCAATGCGTGGGCAGCTAAGCCAATTGACAAAACTGCATCTTTAGACAATACTTCTTGTAAAGTTTTCGGTGCAATTGCTTCAACCGCGCCGATCACCTTTAGACTATAAACTACTACATGCAAATCAACTGATTTATTATAAAAGCCGTCTTCATAGGGATCCTCGTGATTATAAGTCAGATTAATTTCGTCCTTATCGGCATAGCCATCAACATGATTAGTTAAAATCCGGTCGTGTAAATCGGTTAGCTTGTTTGCAAGGTTAATCAAAGTAAGCTTATGATCACTTTCAGTTTCGTAATATTGATCTTGAATCATCTCAAAGTAATCTTTAATTGGATGATGCAATACATGTAAGTTATCAATTACTTGATAAACAGCTTCTGCATCAAAATCCGTTTCTTGATTTAAAATACTTTCTTGATTAGTGGCCAAGTCATCGGCCAGTTTCACTGTTTCTAACTTCTCCATGGTATCCTCCTAAAGTTTAATTCATATTATACCAAAAAAACTACTATTGCACTTTTGGTAAGCAAAAATTTAACTCTTTTTGCAGAGCGGACAAAAAAGCACTAGCCGTTTTTGACTTTAACATTAATGTTCGGCGAAATTAACAAATCAAGCGCCTTTTTGCGTACTTATTAATGAGCTCAAAAATTATTGCAGAGGAGAAAACTAAATGCTAACAGACAAACGCTGTCCCTGGGGCAGTTCAACCGACTTATTAATGCAAGACTACCATGATCACGAATGGGGCAAGCTCAATTTGGACGAACACTATTTATATGAAATGCTCGTACTAGAATCATTTCAATCAGGACTAAATTGGGCGATTATTTTACACAAACGGGAAAATTTTCGCCGTGCTTTCAAAAATTTTATTCCCAAAGAAGTCGCGCAAATGACCGAAGCTGATATTGCCAACTTGATGACCGATAGCTCAATTGTCCGTAATCGGCAAAAAATCACGGCTGCAATTAAAAATGCGCAAGCACTCTTAATGCTTGATGCGAAATACGGTAGTTTTGCCCATTATTTGCAATCTTTTATTAAGACCCCGATTGTGCATCACCCACAGACTTTTGAAGATGTGCCGACTACTAACAGCATTGCACAAAAAATGGCGAAACAGATGAAAAAAGACGGCTTTTCTTTTGTTGGTCCCGTCACGCTCTATTCTTTTTTAGAAGCGGTTGGCCTAATCAATGACCATTTGGAAAGCTGCCCGTTTAAGTATCACGGATAAAGCAAAAAAGAAGAATGAATTCATTCTTCTCTTTTTGCTTTATTTATTCCCAATTTGGTTACTCGCTAGTTAAAGTTGAGATTGTGGTTTGACCATATACTGATTCCCAATCATGCGTGAAATCAGCAATTGCATCATTGATGATATGCGACTCTAGTCCCTCTTTAATTAAACTAGGATTAACTGTAATGGCCTGAGAGCCACTATCAATTGCTTCAACGATTTGCCCTACCGTATGAAAACTTGCTGCCAAAATTTTTGTAGGTTTATTTTCGCGGACAATTACTTTGTTAAATGCAGCAATTATCTTATTAGCATCTATATTATTGTTCATCATGCGGTTATAGTATGGAGCAAGATAGTCTGCTCCAGCGGCTATTGCCAAATATCCTTGTATCGCAGTATATATCGAAGTAGCAGTAATTTTAACATTTTCACCTTTTAAGATTTTTATTGCTGCTAGTCCAGCTTCGTTAATCGGAATTTTCACATAAGTTTCTTTACCAAAAACATCTAAAATCTTGTGAACATCCTGTACTATTCCTTCTGTTGTGGTTGCAACAACTTGAACATGGAGTGAGCACTTTGTGCCTAGAATGTTTTTTATTTTTAGTAAGTGATCAAAAAAAGCGGTTCTTCCTTCCTTTTTAAGAATTGACGGATTGGTAGTAACGCCAGTCAACGGAATAATCTCTTTATATTTTTTAATTTCAGCAATGTTTGCCGTATCCAATAAAAACTCCACTTTACATTCCCCCGCGAAAAATATGATTTTTTTACTCTTTACTCATATCGCTTTTAAGCTTTTTACCTACTTCGCCACCAGGATGAATCTTAAAGAACTCTTCTTTTGTGTAATGCTTATCTCTTGCGAGCAAAACAGAGAGAGCATCGAACACCGATATAACTGCTAGCGTACTTGATGTTGCCATCATATTAAAGTCATCTGATTCCTGATCAACAATAACCTGTAGCGTACAGGCCGAATTCTCGCCTAAAAAAGAATTTTTCTTTTCGGTAACACCAATAATTTTAGCTTGACGCGTTTTAACTATTTTTAATAGTCTATTGATTTCTTCTGTTTCACCACCTTTGGAAATCAGCACTACTAAGTCTTGATCCGTTACTACACCACTTCCACCATGTGGAGCATCTGCAGGAGACAAATACAAGGCTGGCACTTCAACTACATTAAGCGTGTGGGCAATTTTTTTAGCTGCCATGCCAGATGTTCCGCAACCAGAAACAATGACTTTTCCCTGACAACTCTTAATCAAATTAAAGGCTTGTAACACTTCATCGTAATCCATATTTTCAGCCACATACTTTAACGTATTAGCCTCCTTCAGAATGACTTCTTTAAAGTCATATTCTTCGACCATCTCAATCACTCCCTAACTCTGTTTTCTACCTCTTGGTAGATTTCTTCATCGTTTACACCAGTTAAGAGTGGGACTGCAGAAATGACCTTGTCTTTGATTTTGTCAGGTACAACTGTTGTTGATAAAATAATGTCATAATCATCTAGTCCATTTATTTTATCACTAATACTCGCATGAGAAATGTTTACTTCGTTTCCCAATCCTTTCGAATTTAAATAGTCTTTAATTCTATTAGCTACCACCGTTGATGTGGCAATGCCCGTTCCACACATTACTAAAATTTTTTTCATGAGTTTATTTCTCCAATTTTAAGCTTTAAGCTTCTACTTTTGCTTTTCTTTTGTTCACATAATATAATCCGGCCAGCGAAATGAGCAGTATTACTGCTGAAATAATCCACGGTAAGTATCTTGCTCCCCAAACAAATAAGAATGTCGGCCATAATCCACCTTCAACCATTGAAGTAATACTTGTTGCATGGCCAATATTGAAATTAGCTGCTTTAGCCATTTTAGTAACTAATGGGGCAATCCAAGAAGTTATGTATAAAATACTGGTCATGTAGATTGAACCGCCAACTACCGAGCGCACAATGTTGCCACCAAAAACTGGGATCATTAAACAAACTGCAAACGGAATTGTGGAAAAGTCACCAAATGGAATCGTTTTATTGCCTGGAAGTATTACAGCTAGTAACAAAGTAATAGGGATCATCAAAAGCGAAACTGCAAGTACGGCTTGATCGCCAACTGCCAGCGCTGAGTCCATACCGATGTATAATTCACGCCCAGGAAAACGTTTCTTAATAAAATCATTTGCAGCATCCGATACTGGAGTCAAACCTTCCATTAACACAGAAACCATTTTTGGAAGCAAGACCATAATTGCAGCAGTTTGAACACCAAGATTTAATACTTTACCAACGTCATAGCCAGCTAAAACTCCAATAACCAGTCCAATAATTAATCCCATTACTGAGGTTTCACCTAGTATGCCAAAGCGCTTCTGAATAGTCTCTGGGTTTGCCTTTAACTTATTGAAGCCAGGAATTCGATCAAATAACCAGTTCAAAGGCAATGCAACTAAATATCCTGGTAAAGATGTTCCGTGAGGAAAGGTTATGTTAGGGAAGCCATAGTATTTATTCAGTATCGGAGCACTTAAGTCCCCTAAAAAGTATAGTAAAGTCTGATATGCAACCATTGAAAAGACCGCAAGGGAAAAATTACCAGACACACCATAAACCAGGCCACCAATAAAGGCTGCATGCCAGAAATTCCAAATATCAATATTCAGAGTTTTGGTTAAGCCAAATAACAATAAAAACAAATCTAAAGCAATTCCAATTGGTATTGCCGAAATACCTAAAATAGACCCGTAAGAAATTGCCGAAGCTGCTGGCCAGCCAATATCCAAGGTTACCAAGGATAAGCCAAACCGTTTAACCATTACCTGCGCGGCTTTTCCCAGCGTGTCTCCTAGCAGCCCAGTCACCAAATTTAAGCCAATAAAACCGATTCCAACAGTCAACCCAGCAACAAAGGATTTTTTAAATCCAGCACCTAGAATCATGGCAAAAATGGCAATAATTATAGGTAATATGACTGGGGCTCCCCAATTAACTATTTCTTGCAAAAACTGTAACATTTTTGTTCTCCTTTAGTT
>CALYQE010000050.1 GCA_945281075.1 uncultured Lactobacillus sp.
CGGGGCGTGACTTTTAAGCATGTCTGGGTAATTATCGTTCAGGCTGACGATCGCATTTTTACTACCGCCAGCTTAATTCAAATTGCCGGTCGGGTAGGGCGCGCAAAAGAAGATCCGGATGGCCTCGTGCTTTTTTGTTATCACAAATATACTAGGTGCATTCGGCAGGCAATTAGACAAATTCGGGAGATGAACCGATGAAATATTGTTTGCTTTGTGGCCAGAAGTTTTTACCACAAACTTCATTTTTGCAGCTTTTTTCATGGCGGAAAAAAAGTGAGCAATGCATTTGCAATCGCTGCTTAGCCCGCTTTGAGCGTTTACCGTCAAAAAGGTGCTCTCTTTGTTCAGGTCGGCTTTTGGATGGCGATCCTTGTGCTGATTGTCAAAAATGGAGTCAGCATTATTTGGGTAATGTGATGAAGCACCACGCAGTTTTTCAATATAATGATGCCTTTCACGACCTGATGGTTAGCTATAAGCGCTACGGCGATTATATCTTATGCGAAGTATTGCAGTTTTTATGCTATGCCGAGCTCAGTAAGTTAAAGGCAGACTTTTATGTTCCTCTGCCCACGGCGCCTGAGCACCAAGCAAAACGGCAATTTGACACTATCAGTGCAATTTATCGCCCCTTAGTGCCACTCTCTTTTTTTCTGATTAAAAGAGACGGCTTTGGCGCTCAAGGAGAAAAAACGCGTACTGACCGCCTGAAAACTAAACAGAGCTTTGCCCTCAGGCAATACATTGGACTTGATTTAAACTTTAAAAAAATTTTACTCTTGGATGATATTTATACAACCGGTAGAACTCTTTACCACGCAAGGGATGCGCTTCAAAATAAATTCCCGCAAGCGCAGATTTCCAGCTTTTCAGTTTGCAGGTAGAATAATCTTGTTCAGCGCTTTCAAGTTTTGTTATAATGGAAATAAGAAAAGACTGCCAAAGCAGTTGAAAGGAGAATCTCATATGTTAAAGTATAATGTTCGTGGTGAAAATATTGAGGTAACTGATTCTTTAAGAGGCTACGTTGAGAAGCGCTTGGCCAAATTAGACAAATATTTTGACTTGAATCAAGAGATAATTGCTCATGTTAATTTAAAGGTTTATCGTGATCATACTGCTAAAGTTGAGGTTACTATTCCACTACCATACTTAGTATTGAGAGCCGAAGAAACAACAGATGATATGTACCGTAGCATTGACTTTGTTTCTGAAAAATTGGAAAGACAAATTAGAAAATATAAGACTCGTGTTAACCGCAAGAGCCGTGAAAAAGGGATGAGCGACTTCTTCGTTGAAAGTTCAGAAGAAAACAGCGAAAAAGAGCTTGAAGCCAGTGAATTTACGATCGTTCGCAATAAGCAAATTGGTTTGAAACCAATGAGTCCCGAAGAGGCTATTCTACAAATGAATATGCTAGAACACGATTTCTTTGTTTTCCAAGATGCCGAAACCAACGGTACGAGCGTTGTTTACCGGAGAAATGATGGACGTTACGGCTTAATTGAAACAAAATAATTAACAGCTATAAAAGTGAGGACCTTACATTTAGTGTGAGGTCTTTGTTTTGTTTATTTTTCATTTAGCCATAATCATGTTAAAATTTACTATGTGTTTTATACTTACTACATATAAGGATCGATTAAATGGCAAACGTTTTAAAAAAACTATACAATAATGATAAAAGAGAACTGAAAAAGTTTGAGAAAATTGCGGCCAAGGTTGAAAGCTATGCAAATCAATATGAAAAACTTACTGATGAAGAACTGCAAGCTAAAACGCCTGAATTTAGCGAGCGTCTGAAAAATGGTGAAACATTAGATTCATTATTACCAGAAGCCTTTGCGGTTGCTCGTGAAGGGGCCAAACGTGTTTTAGGTTTATATCCTTTTCATGTACAAATCTTAGGTGGGATTGCTCTTCATTTCGGTAATATTGCTGAAATGATGACCGGTGAAGGTAAGACCTTAACTGCTACAATGCCGGTTTATTTGAATGCTCTGACTGGTAAGGGCGTTCATGTTGTTACCGTTAATGAATACTTGTCTAGCCGTGATGAGGAAGAAATGGGTCAATTATACCGCTGGCTTGGCTTGACGGTTGGTTTGAACCTGAACGCAATGTCGCCAGATGAAAAGCGTGAAGCTTATAATTGCGACATTACTTATTCGACTAACTCTGAGCTTGGTTTTGACTACTTGCGTGATAACATGGTTGTTTACAAGGAACAAATGGTTCAGCGGAATCTTAATTACGCAATCATCGATGAGGTCGACTCAATCTTGATTGATGAGGCGAGAACGCCGTTAATTATTTCCGGTGAAGCTGAACAAGCAAATGGTGATTACATTCGTGCTGATCGCTTTGTTAAAACTCTTCAGGAGGATAAAAGCGATGACGATGCAGCTGACGAAGAAGATCACGGCGACTATAAGATTGACTGGCCAACCAAGACCATTGCGTTAACTCGGACGGGGATTCAAAAGGCTTGTGACCATTTTGGCTTAAAGAACTTGTATGACGTTGAAAATCAAAAGCTGGTTCACCATATTGACCAGGCGTTAAGAGCCAACTACATCATGCTTAAAGACATTGATTATGTTGTTCAAGATGGTGAAGTGCTAATTGTTGATTCATTCACTGGACGTGTTATGCAGGGCCGGCGTTATTCTGATGGACTTCACCAGGCGATTGAAGCTAAAGAGAACGTGAAGATTCAAGAAGAATCGAAAACGCAGGCAACGATTACCTATCAGAACTTCTTCAGAATGTATAAGAAACTGGCCGGCATGACTGGTACAGCGAAGACCGAAGAAGAAGAATTCCGTGAAATCTATAACATGCAGGTTATTACCATTCCGACTAACCGTCCGGTAATTAGAAATGACCGTGCTGATATTCTTTATCCAACTTTAGCGTCTAAGTTTGCGGCCGTTGTTGATGAAATCAAAGAACGTCATGCAAATGGACAGCCCGTATTAGTCGGAACTGTTGCGGTTGAAAGTTCTGAGCGTTTGAGCCAACTACTTGATCAAGCCCATATTCCACATGCTGTTTTGAATGCGAAAAACCATGCTAAAGAGGCCCAGATAATCATGAATGCTGGTCAACGCGGTGCGGTTACCATTGCAACCAACATGGCCGGTCGTGGTACTGATATTAAGCTAGGGCCTGGCGTTAAAGAAGCAGGCGGTTTGGCCGTAATTGGTACTGAACGTCACGAGTCACGGCGAATTGATAATCAGCTTCGTGGTCGTTCGGGCCGTCAAGGTGACCCGGGCGTAACAAGATTTTATTTATCGCTTGAAGATGACTTAATGAAGCGTTTCGGTGGAGATCGAGTTAAGGACTTCTTAGACCGTCTGTCAGATAATGATGATGATAAGGTGATTGAAAGTCGCTTAATTACCCGCCAAGTAGAATCAGCCCAAAAGCGGGTTGAAGGTAACAACTACGATACGCGTAAGCAAACGCTGCAATATGATGACGTAATGCGTATTCAGCGTGAAATTATCTATGGCGAGCGGATGCAAGTAATTGGTGAAGAAAAATCACTAAAAGACGTGCTGGTTCCAATGATTCATCGCACTATCAACAGCCAAGTAGATATGTTCACTCAAGGCGATCGCAGCAGCTGGCGGCTAGATTCGCTTCGTGATTTTATTAGTTCAAGCCTGCTTAGTGAAGACAAGACTAATGAAATCGACTTTAAGACCATTACAGTTCCTGAATTAAAGGAAAAATTGTATGATGAAGTTGAAGCAAACTATCGGCAAAAGTCAGATCTATTAGTAGATCCGTTGCAAATGTTAGAATTTGAAAAAGTGGTTATTCTGCGTGTGGTTGATGAGCGTTGGACAGACCATATTGATGCGATGGACCAATTACGTCAATCGATTAGTCTTCGTGGTTATGGACAGCTTAATCCATTAGTTGAATACCAAGATTCTGGCTATAATATGTTTGAAGAAATGATTTCGAATATTGAGTTTGATGTAACTCGTTTGTTTATGAAGGCTGAAATTAGACAAAATCTTAGTCGTTAAAAGTTAAGATTGAAGAGAAAGCAGCAGCTTTCTCTTTTTTACTTTAAGTTATTAGGGAGTAAAGTTAGGCTATGGAAATTAGCGAAATTCAAAATCAATTAGATGAACTAAAAAAGCGGCTCGACCACTTTAGGGGGTCTCTTTGACTTAGATTCGATCGACGAAAGCATTGCGGTTAATGAAAGCAAGATGCAGGAACCTTCTTTTTGGGATGACCAGGAAAAAGCACAGCAGCTAATCAGTGCAAACAACTTATTAAAAGAAAAACGTGATTCATTTATTCAATTGCGCGAAGATTATCAAAATGAGACAACCGCAATCGAATTATTGCGTGAGGAGCCAGATCCGGAATTACAAAAAGAAGTTGAAAAAGATTTAGACAAATTGACGGAAAACTTTCATGAGTACGAAATGAATTTGTTGCTCTCCGGTAAGTATGATTCTCATAACGCATTACTGGAAATTCACCCCGGTGCTGGTGGGACCGAAGCAATGGACTGGGCGCAGATGTTATTGCGAATGTACCAGCGTTACGCAGAAAGCAGAAGTTTCCAGTTTGAAATTAATAACTATGAACCGGGAGAAGAGGCCGGGCTCAAAAGTGTTAGTGTCCGCGTTAGCGGTAAAAATGCCTACGGTCTATTAAAGTCTGAAAATGGCGTTCACCGTTTAGTGCGGATCTCACCTTTTGATTCTGCCAAGAGAAGACACACCTCATTTGCTTCGGTTGAAGTTATTCCCGAAATTGATGATAGTATTAAAATTGATATTAATCCGAAAGACTTGCGGATTGATGTTTACCGTTCAAGTGGGGCAGGTGGCCAGCATATCAACAAAACGTCGAGTGCTGTGCGCATAACGCACTTGCCAACGGGCTTTGTAACAACGTCGCAAGCACAACGGTCCCAGCTGCAAAACCGTGAGACTGCGATGAATGAACTGCGAGCCAAATTATTTCACTTGGAAGAAGAGAAAAAGCGTCAGCATAAGGAACAGCTTAAGGGCGATCAACGCGAGATTGCCTGGGGTTCACAAATTAGATCGTATGTTTTTCATCCTTATAATTTAGTTAAAGATTTGCGCACGGGCTATGAAACAGCTGATACAAGTGGTGTAATGGATGGAAAGCTGCAGCCATTTGTTTATGCGTA
Source organism: uncultured Lactobacillus sp. (assembly GCA_945281075.1). Lineage (GTDB taxonomy): Bacteria > Bacillota > Bacilli > Lactobacillales > Lactobacillaceae > Lactobacillus. The sequence goes on from CALYQE010000050.1 coordinate 5,201, forward strand.
TTTGCAGTGGCTTCTGAGTCAGGATAATCCAGAATAGGTGGAAAAATGAGTTTTTGGGGAATTGTTGGACTTGTACTATTTGCCGTCATAATTTTATGTCTGATTTTTGCGTTCTTTCACATCTTGTTTTTGCTTTTACCGGCAATTATTGTGATCGCGATTATCTTGTGGATCATCAACTACTTTAGTAGAGATGACAATGATCATGATGACTACAATCATTATGATGAATACCCAGGCAATGACCACAGGGTACACAAGCGTAAAAAGGCGCGTGATGCTCATGCTAAAGATGTGGATTAATAATTTAAGGAACAAATTAAAATGGTAAAAGCAGTTAAATTAAAAAACTTAGTCCGTGATAATAAGATTGCCTATGTGGTCAAAGGGCAGCAGTATGTTGCCGATCATGAAATCAGCGTTTCGGATATTTATCGGCCGGGACTCGAACTAACGGGGTATTTTGACTTTTATCCCAGTGAACGAATTCAGCTTTTAGGCCGGACGGAAATTTCTTATGCCGCTAGATTAGATCATGAAAGCCTGGTTAATGATTTTACTAAACTTTGTACTGCAAAAACACCTTGTTTTTTCATTTCACGCTCGCTTCCGATTCCTAGGGAATTGATTGAAGCTGCTGACAAGGCAAAAATTCCAATTCTTTCATCAGCTGAGTCAACTACTTACGTTTCAAGCGTTTTAACTGAATACTTACGTGAGCGCCTGGCTGTTAGAGACACGATTCATGGCGTCTTAGTTGAAGTTAAGGGGATGGGCGTTTTGCTCACCGGCGATTCTGGCGTTGGTAAATCAGAAACGGCCTTGGGGCTAATTCATCGCGGACACCGCTTAATTGCGGATGATCGGGTTGATGTTTACCAAAAAGATGTCGAAACCGTCGTGGGCGAGGCCCCGCAGATCCTGAAGCACTTGATGGAGATCCGTGGAATTGGCATTATTGATGTCATGGATTTATTTGGTGTCGGAGCCGTTAAAAACCGTGAGGCCATTCAACTGGTGATCAAGCTGGTCAATTGGAACAATAAGGCTAATTATGACCGCTTAGGTTTTGAGGAAAGCAAACGCGAAATCTGCAATGTCGAAGTTCCGCAAATTACCATTCCGGTTAAAGTAGGGCGCAACATGGAAGATATTATTGAGATTGCTACAATGAACTTCCGGGCAAAAAGGATCGGCTATAACGCAACCACGACCTTTGATAATAATTTGACGGCCCTGATTGCAGAAAATTCAAAAGAAGAATCACCAAAGGATGATCATAAATGATGATGACAATTAGTCCGGTTGCTTTTGAGCTCGGTGGTCTGAGCGTTAAGTGGTACGGCATTATTATGGCCTGTGCGATCGTTTTAGCTTTTTCAATGGCAATCATCGAAGGCAAAAGAAGGCAAGTTGAAAGTGATGATTTTGTTGACTTGCTTTTGTGGATTGTTCCGCTGGGTTATGTTGGGGCGCGCATCTATTACGTGGTTTTTGAATGGAATTACTATGCCCAGCACCCTGACCAGATCATTGCAATTTGGAACGGTGGTATCGCCATTTACGGTGGTTTACTGGCGGGGTTGCTAGTTTTGCTAATCTTTTGTTACAAAAGAATGCTACCGCCATTTTTGATGCTCGATATCATCACCCCGGGAGTCATGGCAGCACAAATATTAGGCCGCTGGGGCAATTTTTTTAATCAGGAAGCACACGGTGGACCAACCACTTTGCACTTTTTAAGAAGCCTGTATCTGCCTAACTTTATTATTGAACAGATGAAAATAGGTGGCACCTACTATCAACCAACATTTTTGTATGAGTCCTGCTTAAATTTAGTTGGGCTAATCTTAATTTTAGCTTTACGCCACCGCCACCACCTGTTTAAACAGGGAGAAGTTTTTATGCTGTACCTTGGCTGGTACGCAATTGTGCGATTCTTTGTTGAAGGCCTGAGAACAGACAGTTTGTATTTGACGGCTGGAATCAGGGTTTCGCAGCTGCTAAGTTTGATTCTGTTAATCGCTGTGATTGCTTTATTTATCTATCGGCGAAAAGTTGTTAAACCAAGATGGTATCTTGACGGTAGTGGGTTAAAATATCCTTATACAAGAGATTAAATATAAAGAAAGTCGGTAAAAAAATGACCAAAATTGCTGTTTTAGGAGCAGGTTCATGGGGAACGGTTTTAGGCTCTATGCTTGCAGATAAAAAAAATGAAGTTGTGCTTTATGGCAATAATGAAGAGGTTAACCAAGAAATTAACCAATATCATACCAATGAGCACTATATGAAGAATTGGCGGGTTAACGAAACAGTTACCGCCACGGCAGACCTAGATCAAGCTTTAGATCAGGCCGAAGTGATTTTGTTTGTTTTGCCTACGCAAGCGGTTCGGATTGTTGCGAAGGAAACTGGCAAGATTTTAACTCAGAGTGGGCGTAAGCCACTAATTATTACAGCAACTAAGGGCATTGAACCTGGATCGAAAAAGCTGATTTCTGAAATATTAACCGAAGAAATATATCCAAATGATTCGGACCTGATTGTTGCCGTTTCTGGCCCAAGCCATGCCGAAAGCGTTGCTCAAAAAGATTTGACGGCGATTTCATGTGCTTCAACCAATATGGCAAATGCACAAAAGGTGCAAGAACTGCTTTCTAACGATTATTTCCGCTTGTATACTAACAGCGACTTGATCGGCGTTGAAGTTGCTGGTGCCGTCAAAAACGTAATTGCGATTGCTGCCGGTATTTTGGTTGGTAAAAAATACGGTGATGATGCAAAAGCAGCCCTAATGACTAGGGGACTGGCTGAAATCACTCGCTTGGGCGTAAATTATTTTGGGGCAGAGCCAATGACCTTTAGTGGCTTGTCTGGTATCGGGGACTTGATTGTTACTTGTACTTCGGTTAACTCACGCAATTGGCGTTGTGGTAAGCAACTCGGTGAAGGCAAATCTCTTGATTATGTGCTCAAGAATATGGGACAAGTAGTTGAGGGTGCAACCACGGTTAAAGCGGTTCATGAACTCTGTGCTGAAAAAGACATTGATATGCCAATTAGTGAGGCCATTTATCGCGTTTTATATGAAAATGCGAATGTAGACGACGAAATCACCAAGATGATGGGGCGGAGTCCAAAACAAGAAATTAGACTTTAATTGTTTTCCATTGTATTATTTACTTACAAAAAGTAAGAAATTTATTAGGTGGTAATATGACAAAACAATATGATGTAATTATTATTGGTGCAGGTCCCGGTGGTTTAACGGCAGCCTTATACGCTTCTCGTGCTAATCTCTCCGTTTTAATTCTTGACCGTGGCTTATATGGCGGTCAAATGAACAACACGGATGCGATCGATAATTACCCGGGCTTCAGTGAAATTAAGGGACCTGAACTCGGCGAAAAAATGTATCAATCGACCATGAAATTTGGGGCCGAATTTGAGTATGGCGATGTGCAATCTGTTGCACTTGAGGACAATGAAAAAGTGGTAAAGACTGATACGGCGGAGTATCGGACACAAGCGCTGATCATTGCGACAGGCGCAGACCACCGCCACTTAAATGTTCCTGGCGAGGAAGAATACTCTGGCAAAGGCGTTTCATACTGTGCGGTTTGTGATGCGGCCTTTTTTAAAGACGAGGATATTGCCGTTATTGGCGGAGGCGATTCAGCCATTGAAGAAGGCATTTACCTAGCTCAGAGTGCAAAATCGGTCACGGTGATCCATCGGCGCGACCAGCTTCGTGCTCAACCTACTTTACAAAAACGGGCTTTTGCCAATAAAAAGATCAATTTTATTTGGAATGCGAACACCAAATCAATTGATGGCAATAAGGATCGGGTGACCGGCATTACTTATCAGGACAAGGAAACTGGTGAGGAAAAGAAATTGGCCGTCGCAGGTGTATTTATTTACGTTGGCGTAATACCGCAAACGGCTCCGTTTACCCAATTGGGAGTCACTGATGAGCAGGGCTGGATCCCAACTGATGAGCATATGCGCACGAAAGTTGACGGCATCTTTGCTTTAGGCGACGTGCGGGCAAAAGACCTGCGTCAAATTGCCAATGCGGTGGGTGACGGCAGTATCGCCGGCCAAGAAGCGTACGATTATTTACAGAGTCTCAATGATTAATGAAAACGTAAAAAGAGTCCACCCAGGTGGATTCTTTTTTGATTATTGCGGAAAGAGCTTTTGATAAATGCTAGAATATAAGTTGTGCAAAGAGTTCGTTTTAATGTAGTAGCTTAGAAATTGAGGAAGAGCGCTGTAATGAATGCAAAAGAGATATTTCAAACTTGGCAAAAGGCTCCGAATTTGCCTAGTTATTTGCAAGAACAACTGGAACAATTAGGGCAAAACCCAAAATGGATTGAAGATGCCTTTGGTCAGGATATTAACTTTGGAACTGCCGGTATGAGAGGGCAGCTCGAGCCTGGAACAAATCGAATCAATCTTTTTACCGTTGGGCGTGTGACTGAGGGCTTGGCGCGGTTAATTGATGAAAAAGGCGCAGCCGCTAAGAAAAGAGGCGTGGTCATTTCATTTGATTCCCGCTATCATTCGCGTGACTTTGCGGAGCATGCTGCCTTGATCTTGGGAGCACACGGCATCCACGTGTACCTGTTTGATGATTTACGCCCCACTCCTGAACTTTCATTTGCGGTGCGCCATTTGCATGCCTTTAGCGGCATCAATATTACTGCTTCACATAATGCCAAGCAATATAATGGCTATAAGGTATATGGCGAAGACGGTGCCCAAATGGGCCCCGAAGATGCCGAACTGGTTTTTAATTACGCACAAAAAGTGGCTGACATTTTTAACGTTAAGGTGGGCAATGTTGAACACTTACGTAATGAAGGGCTGTTGCAGTTAATTGGTGAAGACCTTGATGAAGACTATTTGGCCGAGCTAAACAAAGTTAATGTCAATCGTGCTTTAATCAAACGTAATGCTGCTAAGCTGACAATTATTTATACGCCGCTTCATGGGACCGGCAAGATGCTTTATGAGCGTGCATTCAGGCAAAATGGTTTTACCAATGTTATTCCGGTGCCAAGTCAGTCGATTATCGATCCGGAATTTCCGACTACGAAAAAGCCGAATCCTGAGTATCGTGATGTCTTTACCCCAGGTATAAAGCTGGCCAATAAAAAAAAGGCTGACCTGATTATTGCGACCGACCCGGATGCAGACCGCATGGGTGCTTGTGTGAGAACAGCTAACGGTGATTTTCAGGTTTTAACTGGGAATCAAATAGCGACATTGATGATTTATTACTTGCTGACTAATCTGAAAAATGAGGGCAAGCTCAGGTCAGATTATGAAATCATCGCGTCGATTGTTTCAAGCAGCATGCCTTTTAAAATTGCTCGTTCATTTGGTATCAAAACTAAGTCCGTCCTCACTGGTTTTAAGTTTATCGGGGAAGAAATTGACCGGATGAATAAGGAGCATGACGGAAAGTTCTTGATGGGCTTTGAAGAAAGCTATGGCTACCTGTTTAAGCCGTTTGCTCGCGACAAAGATGCAATGCAAGGCGCAATTATGTTTGCTGAAGTTGCTTCCTACTGCGCTTCGCGTGGTATGACCGTTCTTGACGGCTTAAATGAAATTTGGCAAAAATATGGGACTTCTTATGAAATTACCCGGGCGATTGAAATGCCAGGAATAGGTGGCCAGAAGAAGATGACCGCCTTAATGGCTAAACTAAGAAGTGAGCACTTAGACGAAATTAACGGTGTTAAGGTAGTGAAAATTCAAGACTTTTTGACACAAACAGAAATTAGTGACGGGCAAAAGACGCCACTTGTTGGGCTCCCTAAGTCAGACGTTTTAAAATACTATCTGGCCGATGAAACTTGGTTAGCGCTCAGACCATCAGGGACCGAACCAGTCATTAAAGCATACGTTGGCGTTAATAAGCCAAGTATCGCTTTAGCAGAAAAGGCAGCTCAGGAATATCAGGAAAAGCTAGCGCAGCTTTTGAAATAAGCTAAAAGGCGTGCGAAAGTACGTTCGATGTAGTAGAATAGAATACGTGAAATGAAAGTTGGGCTTTTTGTCCAACTTTTTTACGAGGAGCCTTTCTGATGATTAAACGACAAGATAAAAATAAATTCGAACTTGTTTCCAAGTTTAAGCCGGCTGGTGATCAAGAGCAGGCAATTAATAAACTAACAACTGGCTTTGAAGAAGGCGATAAAGAGCAAATTCTTGAAGGCGCAACCGGGACAGGTAAAACTTTCACGATGGCCAATATCATTGCTAATTTGAACAAGCCAACATTGGTTATTTCGCATAACAAGACTTTGGTGGGCCAGTTGTATGGTGAGTTCAAAGAATTTTTCCCGCACAATGCGGTGGACTATTTTGTTTCTTACTATGACTATTACCAACCTGAAGCCTATGTGCCCCAGTCTGATACTTATATTGAAAAAGATTCATCGATTAACGATGAAATTGACCAGTTACGTCACCAAGCGACCAGTGACTTAATGGAACGTAATGA
>CALYQE010000051.1 GCA_945281075.1 uncultured Lactobacillus sp.
AAAAATCTAGCTGATCTATAAGCAATTATTTTAAGTAGAAAAGCTTAATTAATTTAATAAACCTCATAATTGGACCAACCAATTATGAGGTTTTATATTTACTTGAACAGAAAAATTAAGCAATTAAATTATTTAACTAATTGTCAACTAACCAAGAAAGACCAACTCTTTCTGAACGATCTAGCCCGAAAATTAAGGAAATTTTCAAAGGAATATCCGAGTATCCGTCATTATCCTCTAGCGAACTACTGCTAGAAATTATTAAATTATTTTATCGTTGGATTAATTTTGCGTTTACTTATGGATCTCGTCATATTTTTTCATAGTCCCATTTCATAAATGTAGCAATATTGTAAAAGGTCCAACTGTTGCTAGCATCATTCGTTTAAGCAAAAATGAACCATATCAATTTGATTAAGATATAATCCCAATTTTATTAAATGTTAGTTTTCCTTGTTTAATCGGCTTATTTAGTTTATCCATATTTTAAGGGAAGGTTGCAAATAAACTTTGAAGAAGCAATTTATGTGGAATGGATGATATTCAGCCTTTAGTTGCAATCGATTTTTTGATTAAAATATGCATGCTAAAATAAATATTAATTTCTTTTACTTTATCTATTTATGTAGTTGATTAACTGTATCATCTCTGATGATAGCAATCTCATAACTCCAAAATGCTTATAGTTGAATACTCTAACCTCTTTACCATAGATAACTGGTAAGATTTTTTTGTTTATTCATATTTTTTCTATAAGTTTTATTTTGTACTTATTATCTTTATTAAACTTAAATAAAAATCAATACTTAAAAAGTTTGATAGGTACTTTTATAACTGCTTTTTTGCAAGCTACAGACTGGTCTGCTAAATTAAGGCAAGCTTCATGAGCATCTTCAGGAAACAGGATTAGATAGTCGCCCGGATTAAGGCAAATAGAAGATGCTTGTCCATCAAATCGTTTGTAATGAGCTACGTCTTCCAATGTTCCTAGTGCATTGTCAATTTGCGTTAGACTATCTGGCCTAATTACTCTTGTAATTTCTTTCCCCATAATTAAAAAGTGAAAATCCAAATGATCTTCGTGATTTTCAAACCTTCCATCTATTTCTTTTTTAGTATTATATTCCTGAATTTTGACAAAAATGCCGTCACTTATGTTGTATTTTCCAACAGCTAAAGTTTTTAAATTAGTCTCTTGTAGCCATTTAAAGACTTTAGCTAGGTATTGATTCTGACAGATAAAATTCGTTGTCTGGTCATTAATATTAGCAAAAATCATTTTTTCGTCCTTTCAAATCCTTTCAAGTAAGATGTTTATACCAATATTTTATATTGCTGAAAAAAATAGTTTTAGTATTTATTGTTTAAAAATAAAACAGTACGAGATAATATGCTACAAATTATTTTTTTAATATTCAAATAATGTTTAAATTTAAAACGATTAATAATGCAGTTAGACCTCTTTTTTTATTAGCATAATTGTTGTAAGCGATTACTTATTTTTTTACTTGAAAGAGGTCATTGAAATGTCACAAGCATATATTGTTTTAATTGTGATGGCTGTAATGATCATTGCGATGGTTTCTGATAAATTCGACTTTGGATTTGCACCAGTAGCTGCATGTACAATTTTGGTTTTAACAGGAACGGCCACCGTGCAGGAAGCGTACGGTGGATTTATTAATAATAATACTATCCTGACTGCAGGCTACGTTATTATTAGTTCGCTTTTTGCAAAAACACGTGCCATTCACAAACTACAAGCATTTTTGCTAAAAGTTCAGAAGGGTAAAAGTGGACTTACTTTATACGTTATTCTACTATTGTTTACTATTATCTTGATGACAGTAATGGAACCCGGCCCTGCGACATTGTTGATATGTCTAGTACTATCAACTCTACCAGCAGGTAGCGGTATCCCTTCAGGTCAAATGCTCCTGCCGCTTGCCTCCATGGTCGATATCGGTGCGCGCAAGGTTCCAATGGGTATGACAATGGTGTATGTACTTGCTTTGAATAACTTTATTACTAATGCAGGTTTTAACCACATTGTTAGCATGGGCACTTGGATCATTGCAGGTGTTGTCCCGCTTTTTATTGCCTTCATCTATTCCTTGGTAGCATATCGAGTTTTGCCTAAAAAAGATCTTAAGATTGATGCTGGTGAAGATCAGGCTAAAATAGAAGAAAATGTGCAAAACAGCTTAAAGCCCTGGCAAGAAGACTTAATTTACATTTCATTTATATTCACCACGGTTGCTATGTTCTTTACTAACCAGTTAGGCAATATTGTCTATGTTGTTCCTTTGATTGGCATTGGTCTGATGTACTTTAGCAAAATTATTAACTTTAAAGAAATTCGCAAGGGCATGTCTAGTCCAATCATTTATCTATTAGGTGGCATGTTTGGCTTAGCCGATATTATGGCTGCTAAGGGCGTGACCAAGATGATTGGTTCAAGTCTGCAAGGACTCCTTGGGAACAACTCGAGCATCTGGCTTATTACCTTTGTCTTTGCTTTTGCCGCAACGATTATGGCCAATTTGACTGGTTCAAATATGGGTACAACAATGATTCTAACGCCGATTGCCATTGCTGTAGCTGTTTCGTCGGGGCTTGATCCACGTGCTGCTGGTCTAGCCACTGTAATTGCCTCAAATGCGGCGATCATCATGCCAATGGACACTGCGATTGGAATTGCTGTTGCTCAAGGTCACTATAAAATTGGTCGAACGTTTGTCTACACGATTCCACTCACGATTATTTATATCGTTGTGGTTGCGGTAGCCTGTTGCTTATTGTTCCCAGCCTAAAATTTAATGAAATTAGGTGAAAACTGTTTGCTGGCTTTAATGAGAAAATTTATGGTTAACATTAAGATACAAAAAGACTGAGGAATTTTCCTCAGCCTTTTTATTTCAGGTAACGCCATAACGTTGCCCGACTTATGTCTAATTGTTTGGCCGTCTTGGTTTTGTTGCCCCTATTTTCTTTTAAGACCTGCTTAATTTCTTGCACAATAATATCATGCAGGTTCAATTTGGTGTAGTTAGTCGCTTTCTTTTTGTTCAAAATTTGCGGTTTTGACTTTTCAGCAGTTGCGAATTGGCGAAGAATATCTGCAATATCTTTTCCTCTGAGAATAGGTCCGCTTGAAGTAGCAAGTGCAGTAGTTAATACGTTGATAAATTCACGGTAATTTTGTGGCCAAGGATAGCTTGACAGTTGATCGAGTGCAGTATCCGAAACACCAGAAAAAGTTTTACCTGTTTTTAAACTGAAATCGTTTAGTATTGAGTGTACTAACTGGTTAAAAATTTCATAAGACATTTCGCTTAAAGGCTTCAAGAAGAGATGGTTAACATTCAAAGAATCAGGAAAGACAACACTAAGTTTAGTGCCATAGGGCTGATCAATTAAAAAAACAAGCTTGTTTCTGCTAGCTAAGTTAGACTCATGGATAAAATCGAAAAGGTCAAGTTGATCATTCTGACTCAACTTTTCAATCCCGGAAAGTTGAATAAGGTGGTGATTTTCAAAAAAAGGGGAATTGGTATTGGTAATGGCCTTGTGAATTTCTTCGTGATTAGACAATGTGAGTAGAATTGGTTTAAGTTTTTGATTTCGAATTCTGCGAACAATCAAGGAACATAGATATTCCTTTGCAAGGCCTTCTTCACCAACTAAGCAGAGTGGAGTTGCAAGGTCTGAATAATAATCTAAAAGTTTAAAAAAGTGTTTATCATAGCAAATCGAATAAATAGAAGAAATATATTCAAAATCATATTCGGGTACCCGATTTTGTTGGGACAGCTGTCCAAGGTTATCAATCATAACAATTGAAAAAGATTTGGTTTGTTTAACTAGCATATGCCAAGAAGAGTCATCAAAAGCTAGAATCTGCTTATGTTCACTTAAAGCCTTACGAATTTTTTGTGCAAGGCTATCGGCCTTCTTTTTGTTAGTACTAAATAGAATATTAAAGTAATTACCTTTTTCAAAAAAAAGCGTGTAATCATGAAAAGATTTGAGTGACTCAGAAAGCAGGGAAAAGTAATTTACGTTTTTTTGTTTTTCTTTAAGTAAAAAAAAGCAGGTTTTAAGTGCCTGGGTTACCACTTCGTCCCCAGACTCGATTAGGTAGGAATTAAAGTGGTGGATATTGTTGGAAGTCAAAATGATTCCTGAATCACAGAGAACATTGTTGTAACCCATAGTTGATAACCTATTCATGGCTTTATTAATATCAATTTTCTTTTTTACGACAAATTTTTTCATCTTAATATTAAATTGAGCTAATGTTTCAGTAATCGCCTGGTTGAAGGCATCGTAGCAAATAATTGCGGTCTTATTGGGGTCAGGGATATTTCTAATTGTTCGAATGATATCATATTGAGAAATGCCAATGTCAATCACGGGTGCATTGGTTTGCCCCTTAAGAAAATCAAAGGTACCACCGCGAGAAAGTAGCAAGTCAAAGTAATTATTTTTGACTAGGTTGCTCAGTTTCCGCTTATTTGCCATGTTTGCTAGCTCGATTTGAATTTTAACATTCAGTTCAGGATTTCTTTTTGTCATTTTCTTAAAGGAATACTCAATTTTGTTTTTTAGTCCAGGATAAGGGACAATACAAAGAATTTTAGCAGTCATTATAGCCTCCTTGTTTCATATTTAAACATGTATGTAGACTAATTATACTTCTCTTTTTAATTATTAAAAATCGTTTAAAAATTAAACACAAATAACTACTTCTTTTTATTTGATAAATTTAAGATTAATAGGTAGACAAAATACGAGATAGGAGGTGAAAAAATGAGTAAATTTCTGATAATTGCTGATGATTTTACTGGTGCTAACGATACTGGGGTGAAGCTGACAGAAGAAGGTATGCCAGTAAACGTCTTTTTTTCGGCATTTAATATTGTCCCTAATATTTCTTGCGTACTTGATACCGAAACAAGAAATGATTCGGAAAAAGCAGCTTACGAAAAAGTCAAAACAATCTTGAATTCGGTTGATATTAATCAGTTTGACTTTATTTATAAAAAGATCGATTCAACTTTAAGAGGAAATATTATCCCAGAGATTAAGGCAATAAGTGAGTGCTTTTTACCTGATTATATTGTTTTTGCTCCGGCATTACCAGCTCTTGGAAGGCAAGTGATGAATAAAAGACTGCTTGTTAATGGTATTGAATTGAAAAAAACAGAATTTGCTCACGATCCGATTAAGCCGGTAAAAATAGATAATATTGAATCAATTTTAACGAAGTATTTTGGCGCAAATAACGTTCAGTATTATTCACTTCGAGATTTAAGAAATAATCTTGAACTTGATTTGAGTAAAAAATGCTTTGGTTTTGATACAGAAAATGATGATGATCTTGGCCACATTACCACTCTTTTTCATAATCTTAGGGGCAAGATTTTATGGGTCGGTTCATCAGGCTTGATTGAAGGCATGGTTAAGAAAAATAAATCCAGTGCGCCTGCCATTGCCTTAGTTGGAAGCGTTAGTAACAAAACACGAAAACAGATTTTGTATGCAAAGGAAAATGGATTGGAAATTATTTCGTTACCTATTTATGAAATATATAAGTCAGAGGATTATTCAAGTTATGTCGATCAGGCTCTTCACGTTCTAAAAAGCGGCAAGAACCTGGCTTTAGTTTCTTCAGCTTCGCTTGAGCGAGCAAATCTGAAGAAAACTAGAATGCAGTTTAAGGTCGCTGGCTTTAGTAAGTCTGAAATGGAAGAAATTGTGCAAAGAACTCTTGCAGGCATTTGTCGTAGGGTTGTTAAAAAATTTCCTGTTTCTGGTCTATTTGTTACTGGAGGGGCGACTGCACAGAATATTTTACGGATGGTCAAAGCACAGGGAACGGTGATTAAAGAAGAGGTTGCACTGGGGATGCCGTTGTTGACAATTACTGGAGGAGAATTCGACGGGATTAATATGATTTCTAAGGCTGGTGCTTTTGGAGACCCTAGTTTGATTATGTTTGGTTTGAATAAATTGCGTACTTTAGGAAAGAAGAAGGGAATGTCATGGAATTGCAGGAAAGCTTAACTGCTAACTTTGAAAAAACAATGCTGTTGCCAAATACGGGGATACAAAGTCATGCATCTAATCTGTTGTTATTAGCTAATGGTGATACTTTGTGCACCTGGTTTTCAGGAACAGAAGAAGGCAAAGCTGATATTACAATTTTTTTGTCACGAATGAAAAAGGATAAAAATTCTTGGTCAAAGCCAGTGAAGATGTCCGATAACCCTGGCCGTTCAGACCAGAATCCCGTATTATTCAAGGCACCAAGCGGCGATATATGGTTGCTTTATACTTCCCAGGATGGTGGCAATGAAGATACTGCAATCATTCAGTATAGGGTTTCACATGATGAGGGGCAAACGTGGAGTAAGCAAAGCAACCTTTTTCCGGGTGAAACTGGACTGTTCATACGTCATCCTTTAGTTGTTACTGACAAGGGAGAATGGCTTCTACCCCTTTACCACTGCATAGTGAAAAATGATGGAAAGCCTTGGGATGGGACCTATGATTATAGTTGCGTACGAGTCTCAGCAGATGAAGGCCAAACATGGAAAGAACATGACATACCAAATAGTCAGGGTTGCGTGCAAATGAGTGTCGTTAAACTGCTCAATCAAAGAGGCTATGTCGGATTCTTTAGGAGTCGTTGGGCAGACTATGTTTACCGCTCTTTTTCAGAAAATGGCATTAACTGGACGACACCAAAGGCAACGAACCTGCCTAACAATAATTCTTCTATTCAAGCTGCTCTGTTACCAGATGGCAACCTGATTTTGGCCTTTAATAAATCCAGCGCAAAAGATACCAAAGTCAGGAGACTGTCACTATTTTCAGATGAAACCGAGGCAAAGGATGCACCGAACAAAAAGCAAAGAAAAGTGGCCTTCTGGGGTGCGCCACGGGCACCAATGACAGTTGCAATTTCAGAAGACGAAGGTAAAACTTGGCCGTATATTAGAAATATCGCTGAAGGAAGTGGCTATGCATTGACCAATAATTCAAAAGATAAAAAGAATAAAGAATTTTCATATCCGTCAGTTAAGCCAACCATGGACGGCAAAATTGACTTAACTTTTACTTATTACAGACAAAATATTGCTTTTGTTGAACTAACTGAAGACTGGATCAAAGAAGGAAAGGAAGTATATTGATATGGCAGAAACAGCGTTTTTAAAACTACCCCAAAGGGTATATTTAGGTAAAGGCCTGCTGGATGATTTAGGCGCATTTCTCAAAACGAGGAAAAATACCAATGTCTTGCTTTTTACAGACGAAGGTCTGCTAAAAGCAGGGCTGGTTCAGCCATTGAAAGATTACTTAGAAGAAAACAAGATTCAATATCATATTGAAGCGGAAATTAAGCCAGAGCCAAGCTATGTGCAAGTTGATGAACTTTTTCAAAAGGTAAGCAAGTTTGAATTCAGTACTATCATCGCAATCGGTGGCGGCTCGGTTATGGATGCGGCGAAATTAATTTCGCTCTTACTACATACTAAGATAAGCGTTAAGGATTTGATTAACAACCCTACAAAAGCGCAGAAGCATTGCGCAACGGTTTTTATCCCGACTACAGCTGGGACCGGATCGGAGGCAACTATCAACGCAATAGTCAGTATTCCAGAAAAGCAAGTTAAATTCGGAATAGTTTCCGAAGCAATGCTTCCGGATTTGGTGCTACTGGATGTTAATAACGTCAAGAATTTACCGAAGGCAATTCTTGCTTCATCCGCGATCGATGCTTTGAGTCATTGCATTGAATGCTTTACTGCTAAGAATGCAACGATAATGAGCAATGGGGTTGCACTTCTAGGAGCTAAACTGATTTTTAAAAATGTTATACAGGCCTATCAGAATCCTTCAGATATTAAGGCCCGTGAAGCTCTGCAACTAGGTGCTTTTTATGGCGGTGTAGCAATTACCGCATCGGGGACCAACATTGTCCATGCTTTGTCATATCCGCTAGGTGGCAAGTTTCATATTGCACATGGCGTTGCTAATGCAATTTTATTTAAAGCGGGTATGGAAACCAATAAGCCAGCTATCAAAAATCGTTTAGCTATTTTATGTGATAATATTTGGCCCGAAGAGGGCAGCAAAACTACTGATGAAAAGGCTGACTTTGTAATTGATAAGATTGCACAAGTTGTTAAAGACACGGAAATTCCAACTGATCTAAGGAAATTTGGCGTTAAAAATTCAGACTTGAATTTTTTGACCAATTCTGCTTTAGAACAAAAGCGTCTTCTTAGTCATAATATGAAAAAACTGTCCCGAGCAGATGTCTTAAATGTATATAAGTCAGTTATGTAGTTTTGAGAGGAGTTTTAAAATGAGCAAGCCAAAAATAGCACATGGCATTATTGCCGCAATGATTACCCCAATGGATGATGAAGGAAATGTCGACTTTAAGGAGATGAGAAATCAGGTTGATCGTCAAATTGCTGCTGGTATTAGTGGAGTCTTTACTCTGGGTACGAATGGTGAAGGATATATTCTTGATCATGATGAAAAGTTGAAGGTAATGAAAGCAGTCATTGAAGAAGCTGATCACCGTGTTCCGGTGTATGTGGGAACAGGCTGTGTTTCAACAACTGAGACAATTGAATTATCAAAACAGGCTGAACAACTAGGTGCAGATGCATTATCAGTAATTACCCCTTGGTTTGCCCAAGCATCACAAGAAGATCTATATAAGCATTACAAGGCATTAAATGACGTCATAGGCATTCCAATTTTGCTTTATAATATCCCAGCTCGTAGTGGCAACTCTTTGGCACCACAAACTGTAGCACGACTGGCCGATTTGCCAAATATTGCTGGCATTAAGGATTCAAGTGGCAACTTTGATAATATACTGCAGTATATTGAATTGACTCGTAACAAGAATTTCGCAGTTATTTCGGGTAATGATTCATTAATTTTGTGGACACTGAAGGCTGGTGGCACTGGCGGAATTGCTGCCTGTGCTAATGTTTTACCGGAAATTATGGTTTCGATTTACAAGTATTATCAAAATGGTGACTGGGAAAAAGCCCAAAGAGCCCAAGATTCTATTCGTCCGTTCAGAAACTGCTTTAAATTAGGAAACCCTAATACGATTGTAAAAATGGCAACCGATTTGATGGGCTTTCCAGTAGGAATGCCACGTGCTCCGTTTAATAGCTTGCCGGATAGGGTAGTTCAAACTGTTCAAAAAACTTTGGATAAGTATTATAGCGAGTATAAAAAGTAATTATTGAAAGGAGATAAACTGATGAATAGACCAATTGTTGGGATTACAATGGGAGACCCTGCAAGTATAGGACCAGAAATTTCACTGAAAGTTTTTCGAAGCAAAAAACTTTATCAGAAATGTCATCCTTTATTAGTTGGTGACGGCAATGTGCTTGAAAAGGTAATGGAAAAGCTGCCTGACCGCAGACTTAAGCTTAATCAAATTATGAATGTAAAAGATGCTAAGTTTGAATTTGGTACGATAGATGTTTATGATTTGCACGAGGTTGATATTGATCGACTTAAATTTGGCAAAGTTAGCAAAATGGCTGGTAATGCCGCTTTTCAGTATGTTAAAAAGGTAATTGAGCTGGCTAATAATCGCGAAATCGATGCGACTGTTACTAACGCCCTGAATAAAGAGGCGATGAACTTGGCTGGACACCATTACGCTGGACACACTGAAATTTATGGCAAATTTACCAATACACCGAATTACACAATGATGCTAGCACATGGGAATCTACGTGTAGTCCATGTATCAACGCACGTTTCTTTGCGTAAAGCTTGTGATATGGTTAAAAAAACTAGAATTGAAAATTGCATTTATTTGGCTGATAAAGTATGTCGTAACTTAGGAATTGCTAGTCCAAGAGTAGCAGTTGCAGGCTTAAATCCACATGCGGGTGAAGATGGTCTATTTGGTGATGAAGAGATAAAGGAAATTATACCGGCAGTTAAAGCAATGCAAGCAAAGGGAATTAATGTTGAAGGGCCAATACCAGCGGATACAGTTTTTGCAAAGTGTCTTGGTGGTATGTATGACATTGCTGTTGCAATGTATCACGATCAGGGTCATATTCCCGTTAAAATAATCGGTTTTCAGTATGACGAAAAAAAGAAAAAATGGGATAGTGTTGCAGGAATTAACGTAACACTTGGTTTGCCAATAATTAGAACTTCTGTCGATCATGGAACGGCTTTTGATCAGGTGCTCAAAGGCACAGCTAATGAAGTAAGTTTAAAAAATGCAATTGATTATGCAATCAAGTTATCAGAAAATAAACAGTAGAGAAGAATTTCAAACTTATATCTATTGAAAAAGCATGCTGCATAATATTGTAAAATTGTTTTTAAAGGGTTTAGATGCATAATTTACATGTAAGCCTTTTATTAATAGTAAAATTCTCACTGAATGTTATTAAAAGATATTCTTAGCTAAGAAAATACCTTAATTAAAATTGAGTTAACAGTTGATAGGACAAAGTAAGAATGACAAAAATTTAGTAATAACAAACTGACTTTAAAAAGAAAAGCTTATTTATTCGTTTTATTGACTAGTTTAAGACTTCATGATTTTGATTGTTGAAGTGGTCAAATGTGCAAAGAAAAAAGTTAAAATGTAAAGAGCTTAAAATAACTGAAATAAACAAAAGGCAAGCTAATGGCTTAGCCTTTTTTACTGTATTCAAAAGCTAAGTTTATAAATTTGGGATTGTCAAATAAGTTTAAAAAAAATTATTCTTGACATAGACGTCTATAAATGTTTATATATAACTGTAAGCGATTGCATGCGATTGAAAACTTATTGTAAAAAGAAAGGCGGTTAACAATGTTAAATTTATCAGATAAGGAATTAGCAGCAAAAATTCAACACACGAATGTTAATCCAGAGCTTACTCCAGAAGACATTAAAAGCTTATGTGATGATTGCAAGCACTTTGGCTTTAATGGCGTTATGATTCAGCCACAATGGGTTAACCTTGCTAGAAAAGAACTTGCGGGAACTAATGTTCAGGTTGCTACGTGTATGAGTTTTCCTATGGGTGCTCAAAAAACCGAAGTGAAAATCTTTGAAGCAGAGAAATGCTTTGAAGATGGTGCCGACCAGCTTGACTGGATGCCTAATGTTGGATTCTTAAAAGCCGGTATGTATGATGAGTATCAAAATGAAGTAGCAGCAGTTGTTAAAGCAGCCAAAGGCAAGGTTGTTAAAATTATGTTGGAATTTGGTATGTTGACTCGGGATGAAAAAATCATGGCGGCAAAACTATCAAGAGATGCTGGTGCAACTTATCTTAAGAATTCAAGCGGCTGGGGCAAAGGCGGTCATGCAACTATTGATGACATTCAGCTGTTAAAACGAATTGCGGGCGACAAGTGCTTAGTAAAAGCTTCTGGTGGTATTCGAAATCGTCAACAGGCATTATCACTGCTTGAAGCTGGTGCGTCGCTTTTGGGAACAAGTGCTGGTCCACAAATTATTACTGGCGAGAAAAGAGAAGATAGATCTATAGCAGATTAGTTTATTTATCACCATTGCTTATAGGGCTAATAGTATAAATGCTTTATAATAAAAACAAAGATTATACTATAAATTAAACGTTTAAAGAAGGAATGTATCCCTATGAGCAATATATCAATAGATAATAATTCTCCAATTTCTATTTACCAGC
>CALYQE010000052.1 GCA_945281075.1 uncultured Lactobacillus sp.
ACGTACTAAGAAGGAATTCGAAGACGCAGTTAAGGAATTCAAGCAAATGGATGGCCCAATGTTGATTGACATTAAGTTCACTCATGACATGCCTTACTCAACTGAATTGAATACACTCGACGATCCAGAATTCGTTGAGAAGTATCAAGCACAAGGTTTGAAGCCATTCAGCTACTTTGCTGACAAATATGGTTTGAATCAAGATGCAGCTTCAGGTGCTTCAGAAGCTGAAGAAGAACCTGAGCCAGAACCAGAAGAAGAGCCTGATACAACTTCAGGTGCTTCAGCACACTAATTACTAAAGATTAGCAAATTGAAAAAGCGAAACTTTTGAAAGTTTCGCTTTTTTGTTTGCTTATATATTTATGCTACATTTTCCCGCTCTTAGTAATATGGGACTTTTTTCCTGTTGGTTAGTACATAACCAGAAGGCCCTTAATCCTTCGTATATACTTTTTAAAATTTAAGCTCAAGGTTGAAAGCTTAATTACTCGAATTTTCAAAGTAATTTGGAAAAGTCTTTAATAAATTCTTTTCTTCATTAAACATCAGGCTCAAATGCTCTGAAATTTCATTAATGCCTAAATTAGCGTCATGAGAACTAACAGCGTTGAGTAAAAGCTCATGTTGCTTAATGATAGTTGACCAGTGTAGTTCTCCAACAGATAGTCGTAAATATCTAAAACGTTCAAGCTCAACGTTAATCGATTGTAGCCAAGTCCAAATGTCTTCTTTATCAGCCGCAGTATAAAAAGCTTTATGAAATTCATTATCAAAATGAAAGAAACTTAGCCGGTCTTGTTGATTTTCTTGAATTTTAGCAATGGCTAAAATTTTAGTTAACTTCGATTTTAAGGCATCATCTTTTTTATTGATTGCCAGCTGAACAATTTCGGTTTCTACCAATTTTCTGACAAACATTGCATCTTCGGCCTTCTTTAAATCAATTTTAGAAATGTAAGTTCCACTTTGAGGAATAACTTTAACAAGGCCTTGCTCTTTACACTTAATTAAAGCTTCACGAATTGGCGTTCTACCAATACCTAAAGTACTAATAAGATCGCTTAAAACTATTTTCTCGCCAGGCTTTAATTTGAGCGAAATAATCATTTCTTTTAATTTGTCATAGGCTATTGATTGCATATTTTTAGGACTAGTTAATATATTCATAGTAGGTCTCCTTAAACTTATATATTAGTATACATCGACTATTGACATGGGCAAAATTATAAGTTTATAATGAAAGCGATAACAAATATACTAATATATTAGCAAGGAGGAAAAAATGAAAAAAAGTCAGAAGTTTGTTTCGGTTATGAATAAGTTTGCCGGAATAATCAATAGCAATAAGTATATCGCTTCAATAAAGGACGCATTTTATTCACTGATACCTATTATCATTACTGGGGCGTTTGCTACTCTATTTTCGAGTATGGTTTTTGATGATAAGCAGGGATTAGCTCAAATTTCTGCTTTGCATTGGTTGGTAAATTTGCAGCCAATTGCTAAGGGCATTAATTATGCAACCTTAAGTTTCTTTACTATTTATGCTGTTTTTCTCATTGGTATTGAAATGGGAAAGAAAAATCATTTATCTGGATATTTTCCAGGAATTATTGCTTTAATGAGTTATGTTTGCATTAATCCGAATGTCTATAATTTTGTTACCGCTGAAAATAAAACAATTCAAGTTACAGATGTTTTTGCAAAGCAGTATACCGACACTAAGGGTTTGTTTTTAGGAATGTTAATTGCAATTGTTTCTGTTCAGTTATATACGTGGTTAAACAAGCAAAAATTTTTGCAATTAAAAATGCCGGATACTGTGCCAAGTAATGTTTCTAAGAGCTTTTCTGCACTTTTTCCGACAATGATTACGGTGGCGACTATTTCTACAGTAGGCTTAATCATTACACTGTTAACCCATATGTCATTATTTGATATTATCTATAGCTTGGTACAAAAGCCTTTACAAAATGTGGTTCAAGGACTTCCAGGCATTTTGTTATTAATGCTTGTTGCTCAACTATTTTGGATAATTGGTATTCATGGCAATCAAATGATTAAACCAATTCGTGAACCATTATTAATTGCTGCAATTGCAGCAAATACAGAAGCCCATGCAGCAGGTCGACCATTGCCTAATATAATTACTATGCCTTTTTGGGACATGTATATGAGCATGGGCGGCTCTGGTGTAACTATCGGCTTACTAATTGCTATTTTTTTGGTAACAAAAAAGCGCGCGGACATCAAAGCGATTGCTAAGTTGTCATTTGCACCGGGTATTTTTAACATCAATGAACCACTTATTTTTGGATTACCGATTGTTTTAAACCCAATTTTAGCTATTCCGTTTATTATTACACCTTTGATTACAGGTACGATTGGCTATTTTGCAACATTGACAGGCTTTGCGGCTAGAGCCTATGTCTATACACCATGGCCGACTCCGCCACTAATAAGTGGATTTTTAGCAACTGGCGGCAATTGGGGAGCTGTTATTACGCAAGCAGTATGCATTGCTGTTTCAGTCTTAATTTATCTACCATTTGTAAAAATTTCTGAAAATCAAAAACCAGTGGTAGATGAAAATTAAAGCTTTAAGAGTTTGAATACTGTATTTGCTTTTGATGCATAGAAAGAGAAAAAAATGAAAATTCCAAAGTCATTTAATATCGGAGCTGCCTCATCTGCTTGGCAAACAGAAGGATGGAGCGGTAAAAAGAAAGGGCAAGACTCGTACCTTGATGATTGGTACAAAAATGAGTATTTTGTGTGGCATGAGGGCAAAGGGCCAGATATAGCAACCGATTTTATGAATCGCTATCAAGAAGACATTGAGTTGATGAAAAAAATAGGTTTAAATTCATATCGAACGTCAGTAAACTGGGCCAGGTTTTTTACAGATTATGAGCAGCTTGTTATTGATGAGGAATATGCGAAACATATTGACAATGTGATTGATGCTTTAATAGAAGCTGATATTAGACCTATGATAGTGATCGAGCATTACGAACTTCCTCAAGTTTTGCAAACCAAATATGGCGGTTGGAATTCAAGAAGGGTTGTTGAACTTTTTGTTAAGTATGCTGAGATACTGTTCAAACGATATGGGGATCGAGTGAAAGATTGGTTTACTTTTAATGAACCAATTGTTCCGCAGACAAGAATTTATTTAGATGCTGTCAGATATCCTCACGTTGTTGATCCTAAGCAATGGATGCAGTGGAACTTTCACAAAGTTTTGGCAACAGCCAAAATAGTGAGATCCTATCATCAGCTTAAGCAAGACGGTAAAATAGGAATCATACATAATTGGGAATTTTCTTACCCACGGTCAAGAAAGTACCAGCCAGATGTTCTTGCTGCTTACCGCTTTGATTTGCTAAACAATCGGTTGTATACTGATCCGCTCATTTTAGGGAGTTATTCCCAGGAGCTAATCGAGCTTTTAAAGCAAAACAAAATTATGTTTGATTTTAAAGCAGAAGATTTAGAAATTATTAAAAATAATCGTATTGATTATATTGGCTTAAATCTTTATAAACCAACCAGAGTAAAGGAACCAGAATATAGTTGGAATAATAATGCTGCTTTTAACATTAAAAAGTATTACAGTGATTTTACTTTACCAGGAAGAAAGTATAATGCTTCTCGCGGTTGGGAAATGTATGCGCCAATGATGTACGACCTAGCTATGATAATGAAAAATGAATATAATAATTTTCCATGGTTTATTAGTGAAAATGGAATCGGTATCGAGAATGAGCAAAGATTTAAAAATATAGATGGTATAATTCAAGATGATTATCGAATTAGCTATATTCAGGAAAATCTTTACTGGCTTATTAAAGCGGTAAATGAAGGGGCAAACTGTCAGGGGTATATGCTATGGGCATTTACTGATAATGTTTCACCAATGAATGCTTTTAAGAATAGGTATGGATTGATTGAAATTGATCTAGAACATAATTTGGAAAGAAGATTAAAAAAATCTGCATATTGGTATGCAGAAGTAATAAAAAATAGAGTCTTACCTGATGAAAGTGTCTATGAGTATTATTCTGCTTTTGAGGAGAAAAATAAATGAAGTTGAGTTTCAGATGGTTTGGTGAGGATGGTGATTCAATTAAGCTTGAACAAATACGCCAAATACCAGGTGTCAAGCAGGTTGTAGCTACTCTTTATCAAATACCTGCTGGCAAGGAGTGGCCACTTGATGATATATTGAAGCTGAAGCATAAGATAAATCGTTCAGGCTTAGAAATGGATGTAATTGAATCTGTCAATGTTCATGAAGATATAAAATTGGGTCTACCTTCCAGAGAAAAATATATTGAAAATTATCAAAGAACAATTTGTCATTTAGCACAAGCAGGTGTAAAAGTTATCTGTTATAATTTTATGCCGATTTTTGACTGGACAAGAACTACTTTAGATTATCGTTTGCCTGATGGTTCAACTTCGTTGGCTTTTGACCGAAACCTGGTCGAAGGCAATCCAGAAGATTTAATTGCAAAAATTGAAAAAGGTAGCAATGGCTTTATAATCCCGGGATGGGAGCCAGAGCGACTTGCTAAAATAAGGGAATTACTAGGTGAATATCAAGGCTTGGGTAGTGAAGACCTCGCCAGTAATTTAAAATATTTTTTGCAGCAAATTGTTCCAATTTGCGAAGAAGTAGGAATAAAAATGGCTATTCATCCAGATGATCCAGCTCAAAATATTTTTAACTTGCCGAGAATCTGTAAAAGTGCTGAGGATCTCGAACGAATAGTATCAATGGTGGATAGTCCAGCTAATTCCTTAACGGTTTGTTGTGGTAGTTTGGCCTCTAATCCGAATAATAATGTGCCACAGATCTTAGAAAAATTTGTAAAGAAGAACAGAGTAGCATTTGTTCATGCTAGAAATATTCGATTTACTTCAAAATTTAATTTTTATGAAACTTCGCACTTATCAAAAGATGGCGAATTAGATATGTACGAGTTAATGAAGATACTGGTTGATAACAATTTTAATGGCTATATTAGACCAGATCATGGACGTGCAATTTGGGATGAAAAAGGCATGCCTGGTTATGGCCTATATGATAGGGCATTAGCGGAAGAATATTTATATGGACTAATCGAAGCAATTGAAAAAAGTAGGTAATAATATGTCGATAGTAATTGGTATTGATATTGGTACTACAAGTACCAAAACTGTGGCCTTTAACGGAGCTGGTCATTTAATTTATCAAGCTAATTATGGTTATTCATTGATAACTAAGGAAACGGGACAAGCAGAAGAAAGCCCTCAAGACATTTTAAAGGCAGTAATTTCCGGATTCGAAGAAGTTAAAGCCAATATTGATATTACGCAGCTGAAAGGAATTGGCGTTTCTTCAGCGATGCATACATTGATATTGATTAATAAAGATCATCAGCCTTTAACTAATGTGTATACCTGGGCGGATAATCGATCAGCTAAAATTTTTAAAGAAAAAATATCTGAAGATAATTTGGCTGATCTTACGAAAAATACAGGTGTACCGTTGCATCCAATGCTTCCCTTAGCAAAGCTATTATGGATAAAGACTAATCAGCCTAGACTATGGAATGAAACTATGTATGTGATTGATATCAAAAGCTATATTCTATACCAAATTTCTCATCAATATTATGCTGACTTTGCTACCGCGAATGCAACAGGTTTATTTAATGTAAAAACACAAACCTGGGATGATCAGATTTTACGTTATTTAAAATTGAATCCGAATCAGCTTCCGCAGTTAGTGGACACAACGTTTCAAGTTCCTATTAAAGTAAAGGGAGTAAATGTACCAGTAGTAATTGGAGGCTCTGATGGCACATTGGCAAATTTTAGCACTCCTCAAGTCAAAGGGAATTTTTATACAATTAGTTATGGAACTTCAGCAGCTGTACGCACTAGCATTAATACTTTAAGCTTATGTAAAAGTCGAAAACTGTTTACATATTATCAGTATTCGAATAGATGGGTGGTTGGCGCTCCTACTAATAATGCTGGTAATGTTTGGACTTGGTTAAAAAATAATATTTTAAAATTAGCTAGTTTTCGCGAATTGAATTGCCTTGTTCAAGATAGTCCGATTGGATCTAAAGGCTTAATGTTTCTGCCCTATATTTTTGGTGAGCGGGCACCAATTTGGGATCCTAATGCAACTGGAAGCTTTATTGGCTTGACGTCTATTCATACAAACGCAGAGATAGCTAGGTCCGTGCTGGAAGGTGAGCTTTATAATATTGACTTGTTAATTAATGAACTGAATAGTTTTATCAATAAAAAGCCTGACGCCTTAATTTTAATGGGTGGAATGGCAAGGAATTCAGTTTTTAATCAATTACTAGCGGATATAACTGGTTACTCTATATATGTTCCAGAGTCAGTTGAAGCATCAGCTTTAGGCGCAGCAATAATGGCAATGCTAAGTCTACATCTAATTGCTTCACCTAGTCAGATTCAGAGCAAACTGAATATTTCCCAAATTTATTATCCTAAGCAGGAAAATTGCAAAATTTATCATGAGCTAAAAAAGAACTGGTTAAGCACAAATGAAAAGATGATGGAAATTTGATAAATACTCAAGAAGACAGATCAATTGTTGAGCTTGCTTGCGAATATACATGTGAAGCTTAGACTTACCATGACATATCCATTTCTTTAAGTCATCATTTTTAGCTGAAAGTAATATTAAGGCCTAAAATAGCAAGTTATTAAAAGCAAGAGAACTTGTGCGAAAAGTTAATGAAACGGGTATACTAGTAGTTAATAAAAATACGAATTATATGGAGGCATAGGATATGCAACAGTTCGGGGTTATTGGTTTATCCGTCATGGGTAAAAACCTTGCTTTAAACGTTAGAAATAATGGCTTCTCTGTTTCTGGTTTCAGTATCGACAAAAAAGAAGTTGATGCTTTGGCTGAGTATCAAGACGAGAAGTTAAAACCGACTTATTCTTGGGAAGAATTTGTTAATTCTCTGGAAAAGCCACGCAAAATTTTAATTCAAATTATGGCGGGTAAGCCGGTTGATGAAACCTTACATAAGCTTTTACCGTTACTTGATAAAGGCGACATCTTAATTGATGGTGGTAATTCAAACTTCCATGATACTAATCGTCGTTTTCACGAGATGCAAGAGCATGGTATCCACTTTATCGGGATGGGCGTTTCTGGCGGCGAAGAAGGTGCTTTAAAAGGCCCTGCATTAATGCCAGGTGGTGACGAAGAAGCTTACCGCGAAGTTGCACCGATCCTCGAAGCAATGGCTGCTAAAAACGATGATGGCCAACCTTGTGTTAGCTTTATCGGACCTGAAGGAAGTGGCCATTATGTAAAAATGGTTCACAACGGGATTGAATATGCTATTATGCAGGAATTTTCTGAAGTTTATGATCTTTTGCGTAAAGTGGCACGAAAGTCCAATGATGAGATGTCAGCTATTTTTGCTGATTGGAATCAAGGCTTAGTTAAGGCCTATCTTAGTGAGATTACCGCTGCTGTCTTGAAGCAAAAAGATGACTTAACTCCAGATCACGTGATCGATCACATTTTGAATGTTGCTTCATATAAGGGAACTGGCAATTGGATGCTGGAAGATGGCGTGCATTTAGGTGCCCCGATTAGTGTGATTGCTGAAGCCGTTATTGCTCGTTTTATGTCAAAAGCTACTACGCGTGAAGGACAAGAAATCAGCTGGAACGGGGATGTTCCGGATGATCTGATTGAAAACCTTGGTTTGGCATTGCAATTAAGTCAAGCGGTGGCTTACGCACAAGGGTTCCAGCAGTTAGGGATGGCTGCGACTGCTTATAATTGGGCTTTGCGTTATCCAGCAATTGCTCAATCCTGGGAAGCTGGTTGCATTATTCGTTCAGCAATGCTGAAAGATATTGAAAAAGCATTTGCTGATGGCAAACAGCTTGATAATTTATTCCAAGATCAATATTTTAAACAATTGTTGGAAACGAACATTCCGGCATTACGCAAGGTAATTGAACTTGCAACGCAAGCAGGGATTCCAACACCAACTTTGAGCGCATCGCTTAACTACTTGGAATCAATCTTTAATCCAAGTCTGCCGGCCAATTTGATTCAGGGGCAGCGTGACTACTTTGGCGCTCATACTTACTTCAGAAATGATCGTGAGGGCGTCTATCACACAGAATGGTATGAAGAAAAATAACTGTTACACGTGTAACATTAGAAAACCCATCAAGATTAATCTTGATGGGCTTTTGCTTGTGTTAATAATGAAATCGGCGCTACATGTTTGTCACCAAAAAGAAGATAATAAAGACCACAAACAAGGCGTACATCATTGGTGAAACTTTTTTAGCCTGTTTAGATGCAATCATTGTAATTGGATAGGCGATCATGCCAAGTGCCAAACCGTTTGAAATACTATAAGTAAGCGGCATACCAATAACTACTAGGAATGCGGGAAAGGCAATTTCGAATTTTTCCCAGTTGATTTTCTTTAAATTGCCAGCCATCAGCACCCCGACAATTATCAGTGCCGGTGCGGTAACGGTAGTTGGAATGACTGCTAATAGAGGGCTAAAGACCATGCTGATTAAAAAGAGCATACCAATAAAAATAGCGGTTAACCCGGTTCTGCCACCCATTGCAATTCCAGCACTGGATTCTACCGATGTTCCAAGCGGTGCGGTGCCGAGAACAGCCCCTTCAACCATCGCCAAGGAGTCGGAAACAAAAGCGCGTCCAATACGTGGAATCTTACCGTCTTGATCAACCAGACCGGCTTGTTCAGTCATGCCAATTAAAGTGCCTGCAGTATCAAAGAAAGTAACGAGCAAAAAGGTCAAAACAACCATTAATAATTGCGGCGTATTAATGTCTTTTAAGTGAAAAACGGCTTGGCCGAAAGTTGGGGCAATGCTTGGTGCCGGTGCGACAATTCCTTTTGGAAGAGGGATTTGACCAATAACAATACCGAAAATGGCGGTTATGACCATGCCAATAAAAATTGAGCCGGGCACATTCATCGCCATTAAAATCACCGTCAGAGTTAAACCGAATAATGTGATCCAGACGGCAGGAGAATTAAATTTGCCTAAGGTGACTAAATTAGAGTCACTGTTGACAATTAGTCGGCCATTTTGAAGCCCGATAAAAGCAATAAACAAGCCAATTCCGGCAGAAATAGCATATTTTAAGTCTTGGGGAATGGCATCAACCACTTTTTCCCGCAATTTTAAAATAGTAATTAAAATGAATAAAATTGAAGCTACTAAGACAGCTGCTAAAGCAGTTTGCCAATTAATATGCATGCCATTACAGACGTTGTAGGCAAAAAAGGCAGCGCTGCCCAGTGTGGGCGCTAAAGCGATCGGATAGTTTGCAACTAAACCCATAATTAAACAGCCGATGGCAATTGAGACGGCCGTGACGGTGAAAGCAGCTCCCTTATCAATTCCAGCATCGTGCAAAATATTTGGATTAACAAAAAGGATGTAGGAGAGGCTGACAAAGGTGGTAAGTGCAGCGACAAATTCACGTTTGACAGTGGTATGAGCATCGTGTAAATGAAAGACCTTTTCTAATGTCGTCATTTTTCCTCCAGAAATTTTATCTTAAAGAACCAATAAAACTAGTTTAGCACACGCTAAGCGCTTTTGAACGGTCATTTCCGTGGAAAGAAAAAGCAAATCTAAGTAGATTTGCTTTTTAAACTGGCGCGCAAGCAGCCAAATGCAAGTGCTTGTTTTAAAAGTTTAGCACCGCTAAGAAAATAATAAATACGAAAAATAGAATCCACATCATCGGCGTCACTTCTTTACTACGCTTTGCTGCGACCATACAAATTGGGTAGGTAATTAAACCTAAGGCAAGGCCGTCAGAGATTGAATACGTTAGTGGCATGCCAATTAAAATCAAGAATGCAGGAACGGCAATTTCCATTTTATTCCAACTAATATGTGCCGTATTTTGGGCCATTAAGACGCCGACAATAATTAGGGCAGGGGCAGTAACATGGGTAGTAAAGAGACCCAATAAAGGACTGAAGATCATTGAAATCAAAAAGAAAATTGCCACAAACACAGCTGTTAAACCCGTTCGTCCGCCAACTGCAATTCCGGCACTTGACTCAACGAAAGCTCCAACTGGCGAGGTTCCAAAAATTGAACCGGCCATCATTGCCGTTGAATCTGAAGCTAGTGCTTTACCAACACGAGGCATTTGATTATTCTTCATAAAGCCGGCTTGTTGCGCTAACCCAATCAGAGTCCCGGCTGTATCAAAGAAAGTAACTAAGAGAAAGGTTAGAACAACAACCCACATCTGTAAGGTGTTAATGTCTTTAACATGGAAAATTGCTTGGCCAAAAGTCGGAGCAATACTTGGTGCGACTGAGATTATTTTGCTTGGTAACGCAATTTGCTTAGTAATAACGCCGAAGATTGCCGCTAAAACCATACCGATAAAAATTGCACCGGGAACGTTGAGAATCATCAGAATGACTGTTACTAATAGGCCAAAAATAGTGATCCAAACTGCTGGATCGTGAAGCGAGCCCAAGCCAACTAAAGTTGACTTGTTAGCCACAATAATTCCACCATCCTGCATGCCTAAGAAGGCGATAAACAAGCCGATTCCAGACGAAATAGCGAATTTCAAATCGGCAGGAATAGCATTAATTATCTTTTCTCGTAATTTGAACATGGTAATTAAAATAAAAATGATCGAGGCAACAAAAACGGCCGCTAAGGCTGTTTCCCATGAAACATGCATGCCGATACAAACGGTGTAAGCAAAGAAGGCATTAATTCCGAGTGCCGGTGCCTCACCAATGGGATAGTTGGCTACAATGCCCATTAGGGCCGTTCCAAGTGCACTGGCTAAAGCAGTTGCAGTAAAAACAGCCCCTTTATCCATACCACTGGCACCTAAAACGCTGGGATTGACAAATAAAATATACGACATGCTGATAAAAGTGGTCAGACCAGCAAGAAATTCGACTTTAATACTGGTCTTGTACTTATCTAGTTGAAAATAGTTCTTTATAAACTCCATCAAAGCTCTCCCGAAAAAATATTGTTCGCCTTTTTAACAAGAATAACTAACAAATTTAGTGTAGCACCTTCAAAAATAAATGCAAATCCGAATTATATTCACATTAAATAATCTTTTTGTTGTTTAAACTTCGCTTTCCCCCTGCTTGACCAATGAAAGCGGTAGCAAGTAAAATTAACTAAGATGAAATCAGATTAGGGCAGGAGAAAAGATGAAGAAGCTGATATTTTCGGATATTGACGGCACGTTAATTAACGGAAAACTTCAAGTTACGGATAGAACCAAAAAAGCCCTACAACAGCAAATGAAGCAGGGCAATATTTTTATTCCTGTATCGGCAAGAATGCCGCAGGCAATTATGACGGTTACGAGGCAAATAGTTAATTCTTGCCCCTTGATTGCTTATAATGGGGCATTGATATTAGACGGATTCCAAAGAAAATTATTCTCAAAATCGATCGCAAATGACGTGGTTCAGCAAATTTGTTCATATGTAGAAGCAAAAAACGAACAGACAATTTGGAATGTCTACAGCGGAAATGACTGGTATTATTTCCCGGGCAATAATTCTTCATTAGTTGTAAAGGAAGAACAAATTGTTGAGGTTCAAGCCCAACCAAG
>CALYQE010000053.1 GCA_945281075.1 uncultured Lactobacillus sp.
GCTTCATCATCTGCCGCACTGACCATTTCATCAGTGATTGAAGTTAAATTAATTGTCTGTTCACTTAATGGATGATGCGGGTTAATGAACTTATCAAAGCGTTCAATTACCTCGCCATCTTTCATTTTCACTGCACCAATCTCGATAATGGTGTCGTAAACAGATGATAGGCCCGTGGTCTCAACGTCAAAAATGACAAACTCACGATTTTCGTACTTCATTTGTGCTGGATTTAGGACCAAAAGCGCATGATCATCAATCATGTTGGCTTCCAGGCCGTAAATTATTTTAACGTCATTTTTCTTACCGGCACTGTAAGCTTCGGGAAAGGCCTGCACATCGGCATGATCCGTGATTGCAATGGCTTTTTGCCCAAACTTTTTGGCGGCTAAGACAAAATCTGTAGCGGTGTTAGTAGCGTCAAGCTGGCTCATATTTGTATGCAGATGAAGCTCTACTCTTTTTTCTTCACCTTCATATTTTTCCTGGCGTCCAACGTGCTGAACTGATTCAAAGCTAGAAATGTTAAAGACAACATCATGGCTCCATTGATCTTCGGCCGCTGACCCTTGCATTTTGGCCCATGTGCCGGGTTTTAAATCAGCAATGCTTTTGAGTTGTTCTTGGTCAGAAATAAACTTTTTAAAAGAGATCGAATCAGTATAATCTGTAATTTCACCAGTAAAAATGACCGTTCCCGTTTTTAATTCTCTTTTTTCCGTATTAAAAATGTTACCCTCAATGACAACGTTTCGCGTACCGTCAATAACATTTTTGATTTGCGTAACCGTTAAGGAGGAATCTAATTTCCGATTGCCATAACGCGTTTTTTTAGTCGGATAGCTTTGCTGCGGCTGCAGAGTTTCCTTAATTGGTGCAGCATTGTATGCATCCTGCATTATCTGCTCATGTTGCTCCTGCAACTGTTGCAGACTTTCCAAGTTACTTTGTGAATTTGCTTCATTTATTTCGGTAATAAATTTCAAATTAAAGAAACCATAGTCACGCATTTCTTCCGCTAACTGATCCAACATTTTTTGCTCAATCAAGCCATCGACTACCAAATTGTCGACCGGAATGATCCAGCGGCCGTTCTCCTTTTGCGGATTATGACTAGAAATGAATTCCCGTGCCACTGGCTGCAAGATCTGCGAATTTTGCACGGCATAGCGCCAGTATTCCGTTAACAGATCATCCAAGCCATCTTCAGTGCGCACATATAAATGGGTTTGAACAAAAGAAGAAAAGCTGGCATTAATCGCTTTATTTAAAGCATCATAAGTAGCAAATTTCAAGGGCGTAGTAAAAAGAACGTGAATATCCCACCTATGTTCTTTAGCGTAAACATCCACGTTCTCAATTTCACCTTTTTGCAGCAAATCATTATCTTCAAATTGATCTGGAAAATGTATTTGCTCTAAAAGTCGTAAGAAAAGCTCATTTTTATCAGTCACGAGAATTATCCTAACTCTTTACTTACAAAGTCATCCAGTTCAGCCAACGTCATTTCAGTTGCCTTCTCATCATTAGGACGTTTAACTTCAACGATGCCTTCACTGGCTTTTTTACCAATTGTTACCCGAACTGGCGCACCAACCAAGTCTGCATCAGCAAATTTAACTCCAGGTCGCTCATTTCGATCGTCATACAATACATCATAATCAGCTGAATATTTTTGTTCAAGCTTTTCGGCTAATTCCGTTTGTTGCTCATCATTATTTTTCATCTGAACGATATGCAATGCAAATGGTGCAATTTCCTTTGGCCAAGCAATTCCACGTTCGGTTGCATGTTGCTCAATAACTGCCGAAAGAACACGCGTAACCCCGATACCATATGACCCCATGATAACCGGCTGTGCTTTTCCATTTTGGTCTAAAAAGTCAGCACCCATCTTCTCAGTATAATAAGTTCCAAGCTTAAAAATATGACCAACTTCAATTGAGGTGGTGAATTTTAAAGGTAAATGATCCACTGGATCAGGTTCGCCCTCATTAGCTACTCGCAAGTCGTTAAATTGCTCAACTTGAAAATCACGCTTTAAGTTGGCATTTTTAAACTGGAAACCATTCTCATTAGCGCCAACAACAACATTGTAAAGATTTTTCACTGTGTCATCTGCCAGAATTGTATCTGCCCAAGCAGCATTGATCGGGCCGACACTGCCCTTGGTCACACCCGTGATTTCTTCCAGTTCATCATCGGTTGCTATGCGGACTGAGTCTGCATCTAATAAATGAATTAGCTTAACTTCATTTATTTCTTTATCACCACGGATCAAAACCAAGACATGTTTTGACTCGTCAATAATGTAAAGAACACTTTTAACAATTCTGGTTGCAGGTATTTCTAGGAAACTGGCTAAAGCACTAATTGTATCTTGTCCTGGTGTAGCGACCTTTTCAAGCTCAAGTGGTTCCTCTTTTGCTTGCTTAAAAGTATCTTCACTGACAGCCATTTCCAAGTTAGCAGAATAGGTACCTTTATCATTGGTAGCAATGGTATCTTCACCAATAGCTGCAGGCGCCTGAAATTCGGTTGAATTCTTACCACCCATTGTTCCCGAATCGGCAATAACTGGTGTAACTTTAACGCCGCACCGACGGAAAACAGCCTCAAAAGCACGCTTTTCATCGTCAAATTGTTGATCTAATTGTTCAGGTGTCGCAGCAAAGCTATATGCATCAAGCATAATAAATTCTCTGGTTCTTAAAAGGCCAAAACGTGGACGATTTTCATCGCGAAACTTAGTCTGGATCTGATACAAAGCAATTGGCATCTGCTTGTAGCTCTTGAGATTCTTAGCAACAATTTCAGTGAAGGTTTCTTCATGTGTTGGGCCGAGTAAACTTAAGCGTCCGTGACGGTCCTTTAAGCGAAACATTTCTGGACCATATTTTTGCCATCTGCCAGATTCTTCCCAAAGTGAAGCCGGTAAAAGATCAGGCATCGCCATCTCAGGCACATTGATTTTGGCCATTTCTTCTTCCATTATTCTCTCGGCTTTTTTTAAAACCCGATAGCCTAAAGGCAAGTAAGAATATACCCCAGCAGTTACTTGACGTACGTAACCACCACGAAGCATCAACTGATGACTCTTTGCAACTGCATCAGTTGGCGCTTCCTTTAAAGTTGGCATAAATAATTTAGATTGACGCATTAACTCTCCCCCACGATCAACATTTTTACTTAATAAAATAGCGGTAAATATCATTACCGGTTACTGCAATGATTAGAACTAAAAGCAGGCCAAAGCCGACTAGTTCCACCATTGCTTCATGATTTTCAGATATTGGTTTTCCCCTAAATATCTCAATAATATTCAAAAGCAGCTTTCCTCCGTCAAGACCGGGAATTGGCACCAGATTGACGATCCCTAAATTAATCGAAATCATTGCCAAAAAGGCCAAAATATAGGAAAAGCCCATTTGAGAAACTTGTGAAGTCTGCGAATAAATACCGACAGGACCAGATAATTTGTTTAAGCTAAAATTGCGGAACAATCCAGCTAGAGCATTAAAAATCATTCCTGTTGTCGACACGGCAGTCTGCCAGCCACGCGTTAGTTTAGCAGCAAAGCGATCGTCGCTTTTAGCCTTTATCCCAATCTGATAAACCTTTTGTCCTCGAAGCTTTACTTCTTTAGGATGAACAGTGACTGTCTTGGCCTTACCTTGATTAGTTAAAGTGACTTTTAAAGACTTACCTTGGCTGTGATCAATTTCCTGACTGATTTCCTCAAAAGTCGAAATCTTTTTTCCGTTAATCGCAACCACCTTGTCACCAGCTTTAATTTCCGCACTCTGAGCAGGTGAATTCGGTTGAACCGAGCCAATTCTAGTCGTAGCTGGACCTGGCACTGTAAAAGTCCAAATCAAAAAAACGACAAAGCCCAACAAGATATTCATTAAAGGTCCGGCAACATTGGTAGCTAGTTTTTGCCAAACATTGGCTTCCTGAAATTGTGTGTCACGAGGCGCAATAATTAATTCCGTTTTACTCTGGTCAATTACTGTCGCATCATGATTTACAGCAAATTCAACGGGTTGATCTTCATCACCATTTTCATAGCCTTTAATAAAAAGCTGATCAATCAAATCAACCGCCGTAATTTGCAAAGGAATGCCTTCGATTGGAATATCAGCTTGTGATGCATCAATGCGAATGACTTCATTTTGATCATTAAGCTGCAAAATGACTGTCATTCCGGGTGAAAGCTCAGCACCATCGTCTTTACTGGCTAAGCGTACATAACCTCCAAGCGGTAACCAACGAATTGTATAAGTAGTCGGGTTTCTTCGTACCTGAAATAGCTTCGGTCCCATCCCGATTGAAAATTCGCGTACTAAAATACCGCACTTTTTAGCAACAATAAAATGACCAAATTCATGCACAAAAACTAATAATCCGAATACAACTAAAAATATTAGTATACCCTTCATTGAGTTCTCCTAATGTACAATTCCTAGTAAGGCTGCAAAGACTGGCAAAACAAAAAGCATACTATCAAAACGATCTAAAATGCCACCGTGACCCGGTAAAATTTTACCAGAGTCCTTAACGCCATAGTAGCGCTTATAGGCTGATTCAACCAAGTCTCCCATTTGACCGACGATTGATAAAATGAAAGCAAATAGTACCATTTCCCAAAACGGATGACTAACGTTGACAAAATAAACATATAAAGCAGCACAAAGAACAGCACAGATCGTTCCGCCAATTGAACCTTCCCAGGTTTTATTAGGACTAATCACAGGCCATAGCTTATGCTTGCCAATTTTACGGCCAATCATGTAGGCACCCGTATCAGTTAGCCACACAACCACAAAGACGTAGCATAGAAGAGCTAAACCATTTGAACTATTTCTGATACTTGCCATGTAATGGAATCCGGTCCCGATATATAGAGATCCAAGCGTATAGACACTGACATCATCAAAGGTAGTTTTGTTTTTGGAAAGAACCGTCCAAGTAAGCATCAGCATAATTAAAGCAAAGTAAATGCCAAACTTAGTCCAATGAAATGGCATACTCTTGATAAAACTATCTGGAACAGCCCAAATAATGGTAGCCAAAAGTGCCAACAAAAAGTTAACTGACACCAAGATTTGTTTTTTCATTAAAAATATTTCACTGATGCCAACAGCTGCAAAAGCAACCGTCAACCAATCCATCCAAAGCCCGCCTGCAATTACAATTGGGATGAATAAAATTAAAGCAATCACTGCTGTGATAACACGTTGTTTCATATCTAATTACCTAATTATCTGCTTCATCTAATTTTCCAAACCGCCGATGGCGATTTTGGAAATCACTAACAAATGCCTGAAGATCTTCTTTAGTAAAATCTGGCCAATTCTTTGGGCTGAATGCCAATTCCGAATAAGCTAACTGCCATAACATAAAGTTAGAAATACGCTGTTCACCAGAGGTCCTAATTAACAAATCAGGATCACTAAGCTCACCAAAAGCGGCTGTCATTAAACGATTAGAGATCATTTCTTCATCGATCTGATCGCTGTTAAGCGAACCAGTTTCGATCAGAGTCCCAATTTCTTTCACTGCTGCGGTAATTTCGCTTCTTGAACCATAATTAAAGGCAAAATTTAAGACCAGACCTGTATTATCAGCCGTTTGAGCCATCGCCCTTTGAACAACCTCGTATGTCTTTCTAGGTAGCTTATCCAAAAAGCCCATGATATTGACCTTGACATTGTTAGCCATTAAAGTCGGCATAAAGTGGTCAAAAAAGCGAACTGGTAAATTCATTAAATAGGCAACCTCTTCTTTAGGTCGAGCCCAATTTTCAGTTGAAAATGCGTATAACGATAACACCTTTATCCCTAACTCATCAGCAGCTAAAGTAATCCGTTCTACATTA
Source organism: uncultured Lactobacillus sp. (assembly GCA_945281075.1). Taxonomy (GTDB): domain Bacteria; phylum Bacillota; class Bacilli; order Lactobacillales; family Lactobacillaceae; genus Lactobacillus. Next base: position 5,882 of record CALYQE010000053.1, read on the forward strand.
TTCATCCCTTCATAATGACCGGCTACCCGGGGTTTGCCCTGCCGCGTTGCCCAACGGCCATTGCCATCCATAATAATGGCAAGATGGTTTAATTGATTTTTCTTATCAGCCATTGCTATCCCTGAGTAATTTCTTTACGTTTCTTCTCAGCAAGATCATCAATCTTCTTAGTTGCCTCATCCGTTACCCTTTGCACGTCTTTTTCTAAATGACGTTGCTCATCTTCGGTAATTTCATCATTTTTTTGTTGCTTTTTGAGGCTGTTCATTGCATCGCGACGAACATTTCTAATCGCAATTTTGCCTTCTTCAGCAATCTTGCTTACTTCTTTAGCAATTTCCTGACGGCGTTCACCAGTCAGTTGCGGAATTACCAGGCGGATTACTTTACCATCGTTAGCAGGTGTTAAGCCCAAGTTAGAAGCAAGAAGAGCATGTTCAATGTCATCCAAGCTATTTTGATCATAGGGCGTGATTAACAATACCCTTGGTTCAGGAATCGTTATACTAGACATTTGGGTTAATGGTGTTGGAGCACCGTAATAATCGACCTTAACCCCATCTAATAATGCAGCATTAGCCACACCTGCCCTAATTGCTCCCAGATTCTTTTCAAAGACAACAATTGATTTGTCCATGTTAGCCTGAGCTTTTTTCACGACTTCGTTATTCATTATTTGCCTCCTTCAATTACTGTTCCGATATGTTCCCCCAACACAACCTTTTTAATGTTACCTTCTGTGTTCACATTAAAAACGATCAAAGGAATATTTGTATCCATCGATAAAGAACTAGCAGTTCGATCCATGACTTTTAAATCCCTTGAAATTACGTCAAGTTGAGTTAATTCATTAAACTTCTTCGCATTTGGGTCAAGTTTTGGATCAGCGGAGTAAACCCCGTCAACACCATTCTTAGCCATCAAAATGATATCAGCATTAATTTCAGCTGCACGTAAAGCTGCCGTAGTATCAGTAGAGAAATAAGGGTTGCCAGTGCCGCCGCCCATAATGACCACACGGCCTTTTTCAAGATGACGAATCGCCTTTCTTCTAATATAAGGTTCAGCAATCTGTCTCATTTCAATCGAAGTCTGCAATCTGGTTGGAACACCAACATGTTCTAAACCATCCTGAAGAGCTAAACCATTCATGATTGTTGCGAGCATCCCCATATAATCAGCCTGCGAACGTTCCATTCCAAGCTTTTCACCAGTTTCGCCGCGCCACATATTGCCGCCGCCGCAGACAATTCCAATTTCAACGCCTAAGTCGTGAACTGTTTTGATTTCTTCAGCAAGGTGACTTATGACAGTGGGATCAATCCCAGTCCCATTATTACCCGCCAAGGCTTCACCTGAAATTTTCAAAACGACGCGCTTATATTTAACTTGAGTCATGACAACCTCCTCTATTAACTTAAATTATTCTACCATATTAAGAATGCAAATGTAGTCTATCAAAGTAAAAGACAACAATTTTATGAAAAAGACAAACTAATAAATCTGTACTTTAAACAGAGCGATTGACACTAGCAGCTTAAATTTACTTTTTTATTAAAAAACAAAAAGGCCCTGCTTAGACAGAGCCTTTTGTTAGATTTGAATTTTGCTTATAGATATTTTTGTGCGTGTTGCGCTGCATTTCTGCCTGAATAAAAAGCATAGCCCGCACATGTTCCCGGCATATTAGGACCATAAGTATCGCCAGTTAACCCCGCAGCATCATTACCGGTGGCATAAACCCCCTTAATCGGGTTGCCGCTTTCGTCTTCAAACTCGTTATCAGTGGTTACTTTTAAGCCACCCATCGTACAAAAGGCACCGATGTCAAGCTTAAAGGCATAAAATGGGCCATTTTCAACTGTTCTGAGATATTTTGCATCTTTGCCAAAAGTTTGATCTTCACCGATCTCAGCAAAATGATTATATTGCTCGATCGTTTTCGATAGTGCAGAAACTGGCAAGTTAATTTGCTTGGCCAGCTGCTCAATTGAGTCAGCTTTAAAAATAAATGGTTTTTTCTCACTGAGTGCCTGATCAATTTCGGCTTGTAAGTGATCCATTTTTTTACCGCGTTCAATAAAAACGCCTAAGCCCATAAAATTGCCCTTTTCAGCCATTTCATTAATAATTTTCGCATCCAAAATGCTATAAACATTATTTTGACTGTATAGTGCATTGCCGGCGTACGAAAATTTATAAATTACCGACTCATCGACAAAACGTTCTCCCTTTTCGTTTACCCACAATAAAGGCTGCTGCCCGGCAGCAACACACATTTGGCTGTGCATCATTTTAAATGACGGTTCTTGCGGATCTTTTAGATAACCACCAAAAAGCATTGCCATTCCCATGCCAGCTTTTTGCGCTCCAACTTGCCAGCCAAGACGTAAACCATCTCCCGTTCCTTTTCCACAGGAAACAGGAATCATGCGCGTTAAATCATAAGACGTTTCCTTAGCCATCATCTCAGCATTGTTCAGATAGCCACCGGCAGCAAGGATGACAATTTTGGTCGTAACAACTTGAATTTCACCTGTTCCTTCATTTTTTAAGGTCACTTTTTTCAAGCCCTTTTCACCCAAATCAAGGCCGATTGCCGAAGTCGATGTCAACAGTTCACCGCCCAATTTTTCAAACTTTGGTTGCAGGGCTTGGTGGATCACCGCGTCACCAAAGCCTTCGTATATGTGCCAAGTTGCTTCTCCTGCTCCCATGGCTTGAACACCCTTGTATTTAACGCCTTCATCGTGAAGCCATTGCACATTTTCTGCACTAGCATCAAGATATTTGCGCCAGATTCTCGAGTCTGCCTTATATTTTGAGTATTCAACTTCTTCTTTTAAAACATCAATTGTTGAAACGTCTATTCCCTTTTCCTTTTGTAAATATGAATCAACCGCAAACAGTCCTTCACTGTAATTAGCTGATCCTCCGGTAGTACGACCTTTTTCCAACATTAAAACTTTGTTACCATTTTCAACTGCCATCAATGCCGCAGCTTGACCTGCCGCACCCGAACCTACAACAACCACATCATATTCAGTTGATTTTGTTAAAGTCATGCTCATTAAGCCTCCAAATTATTTATTGCTTCTTCAATCTTACCGATTTAAATAGTAAGATAATAGAGATGACTTTTTTCGTCAGCCGAGGCTGGAGGTTCGGGTAAATTTGAATTTTGATCAACTAAATACATTTATTACAGTCGTTGAACCCGGCAGTTTTAAAAAAACTGCCCAAAGATAGTACATTAGTCAACGGGCCGTGTCGCAATCAATGCGAAAACTCGAGGAAGAACTGGGCTTTCAACTTTTTAATCGCGGTAAAAATAAAATCTCCGTTACAGCGCAGGGCCATTTCTCAAAACCAAAGACATGCTTCATAGTTACTCAATCGAGATCAATGCGCTGCGTCACCAAGCAACTGTGATTTATCAGGAATTAAAAATAGGCTATTTTTCGTCTTTTGAAGGCGTCCTGATGCGACGTCAAATTTTAGATTTGCTCAAAAACAGCCGAAAGTGAAGCTGAAAATTACTGAAGAAAGTATTGAACACCTTATTTCTGATGTTTCTTTAGGGATCCTAGATCTAGCCTACATTTTGGATTATGGATCACAGGAATTTTTAAATACCAAGCTGGCTTATCAAACCGTTTTTCAAAGTACCATGCTAATCGACACCAGCAAGCTCGATCCTTTGAGTGCTCAAACCGTATTTCCTCTTGCAGCATTAAAAACTAAGCCCATGCTTTATTACAGTCCAAAAAAACCAACTACTTGAAGCATGCGTTTTTAGTAACACTGCCAGAAGCCTATCAAAATATTCCAGTAGCGCGTGTTTCAACGATTGAACAAATGCAAACGCTGGTGACTGCAAACCAAGCTAACGCATACTATCCAGATGGTTTGATTCAATTATCTAACAATCAACATTCTTAAATACGCTATCTTCCTTTAGCCGGAAATGAAACCAGCCAAAAATTTAAAATTCAGGTCATTTATCAACAAAAGAGCAAAAAGCAAAACTTGATCAATACTTTTTTAACTTAAAAAATCCACTCAATTAAGAGTGGATTTTATTTTTTTAGTAAGTTTCGTGATCTGTCTGTAGCAGCAAGTTGTATAACGAACCATATAAATTCGAATCGTTTCTAAACTTGGCTGCCACAATCTCCGGCTTGGTCAACGTTTGTCCAATAATTGGGTTATCTTCATTTACTAGTTGATCATATGCTTGGTTTATTCCTGCAATTAGAATCGGCTGCGCGCTGATGCCACCGCCAATCGCAATTTTATTGACATCAACCACAGTTTGCATGTTGAGAATTAAAATCGCAATATTCAGGCAGTACTCTTTAAAAATTTTCAGCGCTGCTGGAACATTTTTACTAATCGCCTCAAAAGCATTGAGACCATCGTTTTCATCTGCATAACCAACTTGATGATTGACTTGCTTAACAAACAAAACCGCTGAACAAAATCTGCCTACGATTCCTTCCATTTGTTTGCCATGAGAAATATCAGCAACCATGAAACTCATTTCACCTGCTTGGTAATGAGTTCCTTGCAGCAGATGGCCATTTAGAATAATGCCACTTCCAACGCCCGTGCCTAGGGTAATTGCAGCACAATTTTCTTCGTCTTTAAGATTACCAAGCCAGTTTTCAGCCAGGACGCTTGCCTTGCCATCATTAATCACAGTTACGGGGAAATCCTTGTTTTGGTAAATTTGGCCAAAATCAATTCCATCAAGAAATGAAATCGCTCCGCCAAATCTAATTTTGGTTCCCTCGATTTTTCCCGGTGCACAAATTGCAAGTCCTTTGATTGAGTCCGCATATTTCTTTACGATTCCATCAACTTGGGCTAAAAAATCCTGCTTATTATCAGGTGTACTCAGCTTACCCTTTTCAATAATTTGACCTGATACGTCAATCTGGGCGTATTTAATTTCAGTACCACCAATGTCAATGCTCAAATAATTCTTCATACTATCCTTTCAAGAAAATTCGGATTTACCTTCATTTCAGTAATAATTATGCTTAATTGCTGATCAAATTTCCTCTTAGCATTATAACCTAAAATAAAACCATATTTTTAAAAAAATCAAACATAGAACAATAGCTCATGTTCATTTTGGTTTTGATTAAGGCAGATAGTGATTTTGCAATAAAAAATGGCGCACTAATTGATTAAATTGCTGCGGTATTTCCGCCATAATGTCATGACCACAATTTTCAACAATCACAGCTGTTATTTTGTCATTTTGGGCTGCTGCCCAGTTTGCAAACTGATAGTTATAATAAGGGCTTTTTTTGGCCGCAAAAATAATCAATTTGCGCTGGGTGGTCCTAATGGTTTGGCGCCAATCCAGCTGAACATGCTCTCGTAACAAGTTGATATTTGCCAAACGGTCAAATGGATAAGCGATTTTTACTGGCGTCAAGCAAGTCAAAATTTGCCGATCAATTCCATGCAAAGTCTCACGCACCCTGGGTATATTTAAGGTTTCTTTTTGAAAATTTTCTGCGGTATAGTTTTAAAAACCGTATTTCCAACTTTGATTATTCAGCATGTAGGGACTTTGATCAATAATCATTCCTAGGTCAACCACTTCCGGGTTAGAGCTTAACAAATGATATAAAACACTGCCACCCATGGAATGCCCGATGAAGCTGGCATGGCT
>CALYQE010000054.1 GCA_945281075.1 uncultured Lactobacillus sp.
TGGTTAACGAAGGACACAACTTAGCTACGTTGAAGTTTGATTTATTGGATTAATCACTGGTCAAGCTTTAAAGAGAATTTAAAAAGGCTCAATAACATAAAGTAACGTTACTGAGCCTTTTATATTGCTTATTTTAGAAAATTAAATGTAAGTTTTTATAGAATTAACACTATAGCTTTTAAATTTTAATTTCTGTTTTTTACTAATATATTTAATCAACTACCTAATTCTTATTTGATAAACATCGGGATCCACAAATTCTTCGCTGCACTGTACTACCTTACCATCCTGATTATTAAGTACATTGTCAATTTTTATTAATGAACAGCCAAACGGTTTAATTAGTAAATCAGATAATTCTTTATTAGCTTCAGTTGCGCTGATTAAAGTTTCTTGAGGACTTAGTTTTTTAATAAGTGGATTCTTTTTTAATGCCTTATATAAAGATATTTCGATATCTTTTTGTTGAAGAAATTCATAGAATGGTGCCAAAATATAACTATCATCAACAATTACTGGTTGTTCGTCAAGAAATAGAACCCTTTTAATATTTAAACAAGTTGAAGAATTTAAGCAAAAAATATTTTGAATTCTGCGTGATGGAATAATTTTGGAAAAATTGATTATCTTGGATGAAGGTAAAAAACCATTCTTTTTAGCCGTGTAAGAGAATCCTTCCACAGAATTAAGCCGCAGAAGTTTTTTTACTTTTCCAGGTTTCCTGACATAGCTGCCATTACCTTGAATTTTTTCGATTAGTCCTTCTGTTGCAAGTTGATTGATTGCCTTTCTTAAAGTTACTCGACTGACCCCAAATTCATCTTGTAATTCACTTTCGATAGGAAGTTTTGAATTGATTGGATATTCACCATCTTGTATTTTTTGCTTTAGTTTCAACATTACTTGGTAATATAAAGTATTTTTTGCTTTCATTCTTTTGAAAACCGACTTCACCTTTTACAATCACTTAACGTTATTTGCTTTAGTTGCTAAAATATCTTTTGTATTCGGATAATTCCTAATATTAAGGTCCTTATCTTGACTAGTATAAAGTAAAAAAGCAAATAATTGTACCGGTATACAATATTCCAATGGACAGAAATCTTTATCGTTTATAAATGATCCTTTTAATACATGCTTAGAAAATACTCCTTCTTGCCTACCAATGGAATATGCATGATCCGTTTGTTCATTTAAGGCTTTGAAAAGCTTATTAGCTCTTTCATAGCCATAATTTACCGGTGCTATAGTAATAGTATATGTTTCTTTATGCATTGAAGCAATAGGACCGTGTAAAAATTCTTCTACTTCAAAAGGCTGGAAATAATCTCTGACAGTTTCTAAAGATTTTAGTGCTCCTTCCATAATTGTACCTTTGTTATTGCCATAACCCAATAAGTATGCGTGATGGCAGTTTTTCAAATCAGCTGAGTTTTCTTCAAACCAATTCTTACTCTCTTTAATGATTTTGCTTAAATTGTTGACCGTTTTTTCTAAACGGCTAATATATTCATCATATTCTTTAACGGTCAGTTGTCCAGCTTTTTTAGCTGCTTCAAGCGCAATTAAATAAAAAGTAAGAATAGATGCACTATAGCCTTTAGTTTTTGGCCCAATGTGCTCAAAGCCGCAGGCTAAAATAATCTTGTTTTGCGCTATTTGTGAACATGAATTAACCCGGTCTTCAGTAATTACGAAATTATCACAATTTAAGCCATTTGCTCTTTTTAAGGCCGCAATTGTATTAGTACTCTCACCTTCTTGAGTAATAGCAATGATCAAATCATCATTTGTTGCCAATTGTTCATAATGAGCAAAATTATATGAGTTAACTGGAATTGTGTGCTTTTTCAAGATTTTTTCCATAAAAGGTTGTGCCGTTATACATGAATTAAAGGAAGTACCAGAGCCAATCAAATATATATTGCGGTATTTATTCGTATTAACCGCATAAGTTTGTGCAAAATTTTCATACAATTGTTCTCTTATGGAAATTATTTTATTAAGAGTATCTTCTGTTTCATCAACATAATCAATCATAGTCCAAGTTTTCAATTTTATTATCCTCTCCCCTGTTTAATAGCAGTATTTACTTAAAAATTCCGAAATATTTAAAAATTATTCCGAAGACAAAACAGCCGATCATAATCCAGGAAGTTTTTACATGCTTTTTTTGCAGTAACCAGTATATGAAGAATGTAACTGCTAATGGCAATAAATCCGGACATATTTGATCAACAATACTTTGTAGATTCAAAACAGTTTTGCCCGACTTAAAAACATAAGCAAAATTGATACTAACCATTGAAGCTATCATACCACCTATCACTGTCAATCCCATGACGGAAGCAGCATTAGTTGCTTTTTGAAATCCGTTACCAGTAGATAGGGAGTCAATTGCTTTAGTTCCCAAATCATAGCCAAGAAACAGGCCATAATACCTAGTCAAAAAATGAGGGATGTTGTATAAAATCAAAAATAATATTGGTCCAAGGATATTTCCTTTTAAAGCCAAACTAGTTCCGACACCGGCTGCAATAACTCTAAATGTTCCCCAGAAAAATGTGTCTCCAATTCCTGCCATTGGCCCCATCAAAGCAACTTTAATATTATTAATAGTTGAGATGAAAAAGCTGGAATTGGTAGCTGCTTCTTCCTCCATGGAAGCAGTAATTCCTAGTATAAAAGGCGACATAGCATAAGTAGTATTATAGACCTCAGACTCTCTGGTCAAAGCTTTACTCAACTCCCTTTTATCAGGATAAAGCTTTTTTAACACCGGAATAATTGAATATGCGAATCCAGGCGCCTGCATTCGGTCCATGCTATAACAGGCTGGCAACAAGAAAGCGCGCCAAAATACTGACATTAAGTCTTTTCTAGTTAATTTTTTTCCTTTAAAAATTTCTGCTTTAGATTTCATTGTCTGCTTTATTCCCTTCGACTCCACCGCTGTTAGATAATAATATTAATGCTGCAATTACTGCACCAACCATTGCTACTCCTATATTAGTAAGCTTAAAGAATGCAACCAAGATGAAACCCAAAAATAGGTATGGAGCAAATTTTTTGGTAAAGGTCAGTTGCATGAGCAGCGCAAAACCTAATGCCGGTAAAACACCAGCTGCTAAAGCAAATCCACCAGTGAGCCAATCTGGAATAAATTTCACTAGAGATTTGAATACTGGTGCTCCTAAAAGCATAGCTACCAATGCAATCAAGAATGGGAAAATAAAGTAATTAAATAAACCCAACCATTGATTTCTTTCCATAGTTTTAGTGTCGCCTCTGCCAGCAGCTTTCAATGACTTTTGACTTAAGATTTGATTTAAAGGCACGTAAGTAATATATTTTGTGGCCATCGCAAAGGCAGCAATCGGCATTACCAAAGCAAGCGCAATTTTAGGGTCAGTATGTGACTGCAATACTAATGCAGTACTAAGTGCACCTCCTAAAATAACATCTGGTGGTGCAGCATTGGCTCCAATTCCTACAATACCCATCGAAAGAAGTTCAATTTGAGCTCCTAAAATTAGACCTGTTTTAACATTTCCATAAACTAATCCTACAAGCGTACAAATTACAAGTGGTCTTTCCATCATGGTCATACCAAAAAGTCTTTCATCAATATGACCAATTCCTGCAATTAACGCAACTAAGAATGACTGAATCATAGTCTCCCCTTTCTTCTCAAACATACTTATTGTTTATTCCTAGTACAATTAAAAGTATCTGACAGATCTTCAAATTTATGGTTAGGCGTCGGTTGCATACCAACCTTTATTCCCTTAGACATGATTCTCTTAAAAGAATCAATGTCCTCCAATGTTAAATTTAAATTATCACGAATCATTGGTGCATTTTTTCGAATACCACCAACAGTAATCTTTTCAATCCCATTCACTTGCTTGCAAATCTTTTCTGCATCCAAGGGATTATTGGTTAAGACCATAACGCGATAAGAACTATTTTGCGGATTATTTAAAAATTGAATAGCTCCCGCGATTGTTCTAAAACCTATTTTGGTACTGCTTGGTACAGCAAGCTTCATAGTACTCCGACGAATTTTATCGTTATAAACGGCATTATTCGCTACTAAAACCACGTTAGCCTGTACCCTAGGAAGCCAAGTCATAACAACTTGACCATGTACAAGCCGATCATCCATATGCATTGCTACAATCAAAACATTTTCCTCCCAACTTTTAAATAATACCTTTCGAAACATATTATACATATTTAAAATATTTTTGCAATATTTAATTAATATTTATTTAATTATATGATATAAAACCCTCTAGATTGAATTAAAATCAATCTAGAGGGTTATTTAAAAACAAAATTTAATAGATCTAAAGATCCTTTTCATCTGGCCGTTTTAGCAGTAACCAGTGTAACATTATTTAGACTCTTATTATTTTAACTACTCACAAATTATTTAATTTTTAGCTTTCGTGAGTAAATAGACAACTGAATTACCAAAAAATATCTCTTCCACCCATACTCCCATGATTTTATTTAATTTTGTCAGAATATGTTTTTCTTTGACTACGTCTAACAACAAGGGACACTCATCAACATTTGTGAATAAGACCCCAGATGTATTAAGACTAATGCAACTATGATAAATTATTTATATTTTATTATTTTTAGTAGACTATCCATATAGTATGAATCAGTCACTTTAGTGTAAAATAGAAAAGTTAACTGCATTGCCTCATAATGTAGTGAGCTCTAAAAGTTGGATAAATAAATTTTATGACATTAGTCGATTCTTGCACCGCAGCCAAATGAGCCTGATTGCTTAATGGTTTTAGCAGCTGCTATAGCAGCCTTATTCAGGGCTCTTTGGCAAGTCTGTTCAGAAAGATTCCGAAGACAACTATTCTCAGTAAGTAAATAAGTCACTAAATTAGCAAAGAAAGTGTCACCAGCTCCCATTGTGTCAACCGGATGTGAGATAGGTATTACATTTCCAATATATTTTCGGTTATTTTGACAGTCAACCAACAATGAGGGCTTAGCGCCATTAGTAAATAAAACTAACTTTGTTTTTTGTTCCTTACAAAGGTGCAGAATTCTTGTTACTTCAGTAGCTTGGGCTTCGGCCAAAGAAAACTGTGCTATGTCAACATTCTTTGCTACTCTTCCTAAATATTCATTAGTATGGTATTTAGCCATTTCTGAAAAATCAAAAGCAGTTGTGATTCCGTGTCGGTGAATTTGTCCTAATTCTTTTTCAGCATTGGCATGACAAGCACTGTAGACAACTAAGGCCGAGGTTAAAAGTTTAGCCAATTTTTGCTCGGTTAATTCTGGTAATTTACGTGGTCCCTTAACGCTGCTTACAAATTGGCGATCACCATCAACTAGATTGACAATCGTTTTTTCTGTTTTACCATCAATTCGATTGCAAAAAGTAGTATCAACTTGGTGCTTTTTTAGACTTGCAAGGATTAAATCGCCATCTTGATCATCAGCTACACTGCCAACATAATAAGCTTTAACTAGTTCCTTAGGAGCAAATACTGCAAAATTTACTGCATTTCCTCCAGGATATTTAATATTTTGATTTTGATAGTAATCGACCACATTGTCTCCTAGGCCTACAACATATTTTTTTGGCATAAGTTTAACCTTAATATTCAACAACGCGGTAATAACGTCTTTTAGTCAGTGGATGATTTCTAATTTTTTCAAGATGAATACTTACTCGGCGCAAAGCCGCCCACATCACGGCTGGTTCCACCAATGCCCTGAATTGTTTTGAAATATGGGTTAATGGAAAGCTTTTCATGTCAAATACAGTAAATTCGTTAGTATATTTCTTAGCAAAAGCAGCAACTCGTTCGTCTAAAGGACGGGTATTACCTTCAGATTCGAGTAAAATCACTGGGACATTTTTCTCCACTAATTCAAAGGTACCATGAAAGAATTCAGGTGAACTGACTGATTTGGTCCTCAGCCACTGCGATTCTTCCAAGACGCACATTGAGTAACAGTAAGTTGTCCCCCATAAATCACCTGAGCCAATCCAGATTTGATAACCTGCATTTTGATAACGTTCAGCGAATTGTTTAGCTTGTTCATCAACTTGTTTTGCAACGTCATTCATGTCTGCAGGCAAATATTTAAGCTCTTTAGCAAAATTATCATATTCCAAAAATTCACCTTTTTTTGCCATTATTTTTCCAATAAAGAAGTAAAATGCCATTTCTTGTGGATGGTATCCGAAAGTATTAATAGTGTATGTTGAATGTCTTTGTAATGGAGTATTATCTTTATTAACAAAAGAGACAGTTCTAATTCCCAATTTCTCCATCTTTTTAGCAATTGCAACTGTTTCCTTTGTATCACCAGATTTTGAAAGTAAAACAACTAGACTATCCTTTTGGATCTTTTTATTACCCGAAGCTAACAAATCAGCAGCTGTCGTTAAGTAGCTTGGGATATTAGATTTGCTTTCCATCCAATAATAAAAGGGTTGCATAACAGCATTAGATCCACCTGAGGCGGTAAAGAAAATATTTTTTATGCCATCATTAAAAAGCTGGATAGCAATTGCTTCAATTTTGTCACGTAAATTATAAACTTTTTCACCCTCATGAATGAATTTTTCAGCATCAAATTTTATCATTAGTTTTCCTTTCCATATTTAAGGTTTTAAAATGCCTAAATAAGCCATTAAAATTCCAAATACAAATATCCCTGTCAGAATGGCAATTGTTGAAACCTTCTTTTTAAGCAGCCAATAAATAAATAAGACACAGGCTAACGGCAATAAATTTGGTAAAATACCGTTAATCATACTATTCCAAGTTTGTGCATCATTACCTTGACCCAATTTACCAGCAACAGTTATCGTTACCATACTGGCAGACATGCCACCAATGACCATCAAGCCTAAAATTGAAGCACCGTAAGAAAATTTCTTAAGTAGACCAGTAGATTGAGCATTTTTCAACATTGAAGCTCCTAAATCATAGCCCTTAACTAAGCCAAACCAGCGAACAATTAAGGCAGGAATATTGTAGACAAGTAAAAATAAGATTGGTCCTAAAACACTGCCTTTCAGAGCAAAAGACGTTCCTAAACCAGTGGCTAAAATTCTCAATGTCCCCCAAAAGAAGGAATCACCGATTCCAGATAATGGTCCCATTAGTGCCGCTTTGACATTATTAATTGATTCAGGATCAAAATCATCTGGATGGTTAGCATTCTCTTCCTCCATCGCTGCCGTTATCCCCATGACAATGGTAGAAAGTGGGGGTGAACAATTAAAAAATGCCATATGTCTTTTTAATGCTTCACTACGTTGTTTTTTTTCAGGATAAAGCTTATTGAGTACCTTATTCATAGAATAGCTATAAGCCATATTCTGCTGACGTTCAAAATTCCATGATGCCTCCAAAGTCAGTGAACGCCAAAAGATGCCTTTTAAATCAGATCTGGTAATTGCCTTATTTGCCTCTTCAGAACTCATTATCGTTTCCTCCCTGATTAATTTTAGTCTGGCTATGATCAATTCTTGTTTCTAAATGTAGAATAATGTACATCAAACAAAATGCGAAAATCGAAATGCCTAAAATAGGAATCTTTAGATAGCTGTAAAGAGCAAACCCAAGCACAAAGTAAATTGCAACATTCTTTTTCAAAATCATTTGTAGCAATAGTGCAAAGCCTAATGCAGGCATAATTCCAGCTGCAACATTAATACCATTTTGCACAAAGTCTGGTATTAAATTCAATAAATTGGTCATAACCGGTCCACCTAAGTAAAAAGCTAAGCCAACAAAAATAGCCCTTGGTAAACTCTTTACTGTAATAAAGCCATAAATATTCATTCGATTTAAGTGCCTAGAATCACCTTGTTCAGCATATTCATCGCCTTTTTTTAAAAAAATAGGCAAAACTAAAATTGTCAGTAAATTATCAATAATTAAATAAAGGGCTGCAACTGGGAAGGCTAAAGTAATTGCAAAACCTGCTCCCTTACCAGTAGAAATTGCAAAAGCAGTACCTAAAACACCTCCAGCAATTACATCGGGCGGTCTTGAAGCACCAATTGTAATTGCACCTATAAATGCCAACTCAATTGTTGCCCCCATTATTATTCCAGTTTTTAAATCGCCCATAACTAGTCCGGTTAAAGCCCCTGTTACAAGCGGTCTCGAAATATTACTTGTGCCAGTTAGCCAATCAACTGGAATAATTGCCGTAACCACAGCAAGTAATACTGCTTGTGTAAGAATATTCATATTTGACTTCCTTCATTTTATAATTTCTTAATCAAATCAATGCTTTTATCACTAGGTACCATTTGTGAGAAAACTCTTACGCCACTAGCAGAAAGCATCTTTAATTCCTGCTTATCTTTTGCAGTCAAATAGACGGCTGAAGTAACCTGCTCCGAGTTATCAGTTTTATTAGTGCCAGCAACATTAAGCTCTTTTATTTGCTTACATTCAGAAATCAGGTGCCAAGCATCTTGCACATTTTTGACAACTATTAAAAGTCGATATTTGTCCGTCACTCCTGAATTTATTTGTTGGATTGATTCAGCTATAGTTTTTACAACAACTTTTACTCCTTGTGGGGCGGCTAACTGTAAGGCCGTCATTTGTATTTCATTGTGAGCCGCATCGTCATTAGCAGCTAAAATACAGTTTGCATTAATTGCCGTGACCCATGAAAAAGCTACTTGACCATGCACAAGACGATGATCGACTCTCATTGCAACAATCATTTCAATCTCCTCAAAACTCTTCGTGTGTCAGGTGAAAATCTAGTTTGTTACAAAACGTCAAGCTCTTTTTGGCATTTTTAATTGAACTAGTAATGATATCATTGATATTCTCACCTGATTTTTGTTCAATTTTCAAAACTAATTCAATGATTAGTGGCAAAGACAAACCAGCAATTAAATAAAGATTTTTTTCACTGTCCAAATATTTCATCCAGCAGTTATTTACACTCCCACCAAAAAGATCGGTGCAAACGATGATAGTTTGGTTGTTATTTTGCTTTAAAAACGTTTTTATTTGTTGATCAATATTTGTTTCTTGATCAACATAAGCATTAATGTATTCAAGAAATTGAACATCACCAACAATCATTTTTGCTGATTGGACAACACCTTGTGCCATCGTTCCGTGACTCATACATAAGATTTTCATCTTCTACCTGTACTCCTTCTTTTTAAATTCTTTTTCTTAATAATCATTGCAAAAAGTGCAACTATTAAGTGGTATCGCTATTTTGAAGATTTATTTAAGCAATTAGTTAATCAGCTAATTGCTTAAAACCGGAATTTATCTGATTTTAATACGGGATTCGTTTGTAATAGCGTCTAACAGTGAGTGGATGCTTTCGCTTATCCGAAAGATATGCACTTACTCGTTCTAAAATTGTAGCTAAAACAATTGGTGAGATAATCTTTTTAGTTTCTGGAGAAATATCCATTTGGTAGTCTTTTGTATCAAAAATTGTAATTGTATCTGTAACTTGCGGTAAAAAGCGCTTGACTCTTTCAACTATTGGTCTTGAATAGTCTTCTCCTTCAAGAACAAGCACACTTACACCCTTTTCAACCAGTTCCAATGTTCCATGGAAAAAGTCTGCTGCTTGAACTGGTCTAGTTTTAATCCACTGCATTTCTTCCAAAATACACATGCCATAATAGTAAGCCTCTGTGAAACTGTCCCCAGCACCTGTAATAATATGGTAATTAGTATCTTGGAATTTGTCGGCAAATTTCTGGGCCATTGGTTCGGCCTGCTTCTTTACCTTTATTAATTCTTGTGGAAGCTTCTTGAATTCGTTCAAATATGAGTCATATTTTGCTTGTGTTATTTCGCCCTTTTTAAGCATTACTCGTAAAACAATCAATATTCCCTGTAAGTAATAGCTTTCAGAACTAGTATCATCTAAAACATCGTTATAAACGGAATAGGTTGCTTTTTGCTCAAGCGGTGTTTCAGGGCTACCCACCAAAGCCAAGGTTTTAACATTTTGCTTTCGACAAAAATCAACTAGCTCTAAGGTTTCTTTAGTTGTTCCAGATAAAGAAGGTATAACAACTAGAGAGTTCCGCGAAAACATTTTACTTGGTGCCGCAATAAATTCAGCAGCTAAGATCCTATGGAATGGGAAATTACTTCTAGTGCGGGCAAATTCAATAGTTGAATCAAACAAAATACCCACTCCACCTGAGCCAATAAAGAAAATATTATCCGTGTCTGGAAGAACTGTATCAATTATTTGATTGATACTATCTTTTTTATTTATTGCTCCTTTTTGCGTATCCAAAAATCTTTGTTCATCAAAATTAAACATTTTTACCTCCTAAAAATTACCTTTGGTTATATTTTACGATTTAACATTAACACTGTTTATTACAAAGTGTCAATATTTATTTGACATTTTATTTTACCAAAGGTAATATTATTCTAGTAAGCGATTACATATATTTGGAAGGAGTAGAACATAATGATTACTTTATTTAGAATTGACGATCGGCTTATTCATGGTCAAGTTGCAATGGCCTGGTCTAGAATTGCCCAAGCTGATGTGATCCTAGCTGTTGATTCACGTGCAGCTAATGATAAATTGCAAAAAATGGCTCTCTTATTGGCCAAGCCTTCAGGAGTTGATGCCAAAATAATCGATCCAGTGGACTTCAGTCAAACTTACCAAAGGTTAAAAGAGCAAAAAGTAATGGTAGTAGTAGGTAATCCAATTGAAGCCAAAAAGATATTGGATTCTCCAGAAATTGATAACCAGCTCAAGGTAAATTTAGGAAACTTAAAAAGTGGTCCCGATAAGGAAAAAATTGCTGATGCAATATATGTCGATGACGCAGAAAAAAAGGCCCTAGCTTCAATTAAAAAAAAGGGCTTTAAAATTTACATTCAGGGTACCCCAACATCCAAAATGACTTCTTATTAATTTAGTCGTTTTACATTTTTTGAAAGGAAACGAGAAAATGATAATACAAAATACCTTAATAGCGCTGGTCGCTTATATTTCTCAGCTTGATGAACGTTATTTAGGTGCGTCAATGATGAATCGCCCTATCATTATTGGGCCGATAGTTGGACTTATCTTAGGAGACTTGCAAAAGGGAACTTTAATTGGTGCGGCACTTGAGGCAATGTTTATCGGAATTGTGACAATTGGTGCAGCTTTACCACCAGACGTAGGAGTAGCTAGTACAATTGCAACAGCATTGGCAATTCAAAGTGGAGCCAGTACAAATGTTGCAGTTACATTGGCCATGCCTTTTGCAGTAGTCGCACAAGGTTTGAATATGCTAGCCTTTACGCTTAATTCTTATACAATCAAAAAAGGTCGTGATGCAATTAAAAAACATCATTTAGCAAGTATGCAAAGATGGCAATTTTTTCCACTCATTCTAAGATTACCATCGGGAATACTTACATTTTTAGTTTTACAGCTAGGAACTACAGCTGCCCAGTCATTAATTTCATTATTACCAACTAAACTAATGACTTCTTTTTCGGTGGCTGCAGGACTACTTCCCGCTGTTGGTTTTGCCATGCTA
>CALYQE010000055.1 GCA_945281075.1 uncultured Lactobacillus sp.
GCGTTAATTCTTCCATTGATCAAACACTGCTTTACGCATTTGGTTAGTTGCTTTACGGCCACTCTTTAAAGCAATTGGTGTTTCATATCTAAAATGCAAATCTGTTGGCTTATTTTTGGTGCTTTCAATTGCTTTATCAATAATTTGCTGAATTTCCGCAACTGCATGCTCATTAGCATCCCAAGAAGAAACGTCATCAACCAATTGATATAAGGCGCCAAGTTTTTCATAGTTTTTAATGTCATATGCCATTGCCGGAACATGCTTGGTGGCCTCTTCCAGTTCTTCAATTGTTCTTTGCGTAATTCTTGCTGCCGATGCTTTTGACATTGCTTGAATGGTAATCGAGTCGTCTGCAAGAGCAATAATGCGGTTTGATTGCAAACCATGTGCTAAAAAGCCACCCGAAACAGCATCACCTGGAATAAAGGCGATCACTGGATGCCCTGCCTGACGTGCCTTGGCATAAGCAGCGGCCGCTGAAGCTAAACTGAGATGAATGCCAATTAGCTCCTCTTTATAGCCATACGCTTGACTTGGTACATCAACGATCAAAACAAGCGGTCGTTTTTCTTTTTTGTCTTGATCTTCCTCGACTACTTTATTAACAATTTTTGCAACCAAAAATCCTTCTTGTAATCCAACTTCGCCATTACGAACACGTGGAAAACGATTATTTTCATCAGGAACAATCGCAAGATAAACTTTATCATTTTTTTGAGCGTGCAATACTGTCGGATATTTGGAAACGGCATTCTTGATGCCGGTCAATTTTTCGAACCAAAGTCGGCCCCTGGATTTTGTTCCAGCTGTCGTCCCCGCAACGGCGTCTGGCACTTCATGATTTTCAGTTTTATTTTGAGCGTAAAGCTCTCGGTATTGGTTCGTATCTAGCGGCTTGTCAAAGTCAATTTGATCAAGCAAAGATAGGTAAAAGTCGGCTTTTCCGGTTCGATCCGCGTCTTTATTTTGATCAATTGCACTGCTAATTGCGTTTTTAATTGCATCGACGCTGTCTTCGTCAACTTCATCAGCAATCCCAGTGGCAACTCTTTGCCTAGTACCAAGCGTGTCCCAAATCAAATCCTTATCACTAGAATCAAATTCACGAACGCCAGCTTCTTGTTCAATCACCTCAGGACCATTTAAGGCGATTCGCGCCTTTGGTGTCGTAATCAAGTAGGATAAAATGGCGCTTGTGATTGACATACCACCAAAACTGCCTACTCGACCTGGAACAACCCCAATAACCGGAACATATTTTTTTAGAGCAATAATTGCATTTTGAATTTCAGAAATTGCTAGCAAGCCATAATTTGCTTCTTGCAAGCGCACGCCGCCAGTATCAAGAATAATGATTGGGTATTCTGGAAAACCATTTTGATTGTCTTCAAGCGTTTTTTCTAATGCTGCAACAATTTTTGCACCTGAAACTTCGCCGATGCCGCCACCCTGAAAAGTGCCTTCAATTGAGATAATTACAACATTCTTGCCGTCTAATTTACCTTTGAGCAGGATGATGCCATCATCACTTTCTGGAACAATATTTTGCGGCTCAAGGTGAGGCGAAATCAGATCATCTTCTGGTCCAACCAATTCGCGTCCTGTACCTTCGTCAACTAAAGCAAAAGCACGTTGCCGCCCTTTTAATTCTACAAAACTATTCTTCATCGTTTAATTCCTCCATTGCTTGAGTTAGACGTAAGTTAACTACACCGGGCGTTGCGCCGAAGTCATGAATAACAAATTTGCCTTGAAGTGGGTATCTGGTAAAAAAACGATCTAAAACATTTTGCCAAACTTCTTTGAAGCCATCACTACCCGTAACGATTTCTAAAGTGGTCTTTTCAGCAGGATAAATTAATACTTCAAGGTCACCTGAAGCAACAACGCCAACATGAACAAACTTTTTGACAGGTTGGGAATTTTGATAAGTAAAATTGAGTTTTTCCATAATAATTATCCTCCTTGATTAAGACCACGATCTAAATTTAACAGGTGGATTATATAACCCATGAGACCATTCAACCAGATCATCCATTGTTTGTGCTGCTAATAATGATCTCTTGGCATCTTGGCGACGAACGCCGATGTCCTCAGGCAAAGCTACGATTCCACGTTCACGTAAATTCTTAACTTCTTGGGGCTTTGACCTCAAGCCTACTGGAGTAACGCCGGCAACGGCTTCAATGGCAGCCTTTCTTTCTTCCATACTGTCTGTCTTATACAGATAGGCAATCCCCTCTTCAGTTAAAATGTGTGTAGTATCTTCGGTGTAAATCATAATCGGAACATTGGCAAGCTTGGCTTCTTTTCTGACCTCTTCAGCATCCAAATGATCAACAAAAACTGGTTTCTTATTGGAGCCAAAAGTTTCGACCATTTGAACGACCAGCTTTTGGCCCTTCGCCAATGGATCATCTGCTGGTTTAAGGCTTTGCCAAGCTGGAGTTGAATGACGGCGACCCGTTGGGTTTGAGCCCATATTAGGAGCACCACCAAAGCCTGACAAGCGTCCATGCGTAACTGTTGAAGAATTACCAAATTGATCAATTTGCAAGGTTGAGCCGACAAACATATCGCAGGCATATTGTCCGGCAACTTGACCTAAGGCACGGTTAGAGCGCATCGTTCCGTCATTGCCAACAAAGAAAATATCAGGTCGGGCCATAATGTATTTTTCCATCCCAACTTCACCACCGAAGGAGTGGATTGATTCAACCCAACCACTTTCAATCGCGGGAATTAGGGTCGGAGTTGGATTTAGTTCCCAGTTACGACAGATTTTCCCTTTTAAGCCTAGTTGTTCGCCATAAGTTGGTAATAACAGTTCAATTGCTGAAGTATTAAAACCAACGCCATGATTTAAGGTCTGAACGTTGTGCTTTTCATAAATGCCACGGATGGCCATCATGCCCATCAGAATCTGCAATTCGCTAATTGCTTGGGGATCGCGGGTAAAAAGTGGCTCCAACTGATACGGCTTATCTGCCGGAATAACTACGTCAACCCAGCCTGCCGGAATATCGACGCGTGGTACCTTGTCAACGACATCATTGGCTTGGACAATGACAATTCCATCATGAAAGGCAGCCGCTTCAACAATTGTTGGCGTCTCTTCTGTGTTAAAACCGGTATACAAATTGCCTTCGTGATCTACCTTGTCAGCGGCAACCAAAACTACGTTTGGAATTAGATCAATAAACAAACGACCAAAAAGTTCAAGGTAAGTATGGATATCTCCTACCTGCATTGTGTTATCCGCAATCATTTGGGACACGCGTGTGCTTTGCGGACCAGCATACGAAAAGTCCATTTTGGAAGCAATCCCCAGATCAAAAATATCCAAATGCTCTGGGCGCGAAATACTCGACATGATCATGTGCAGATCATGCACCTTTGCTGCATCAACCTTCGTTAAAGCAGCTGATAAAAACGAAGCTTGCTTTTGATTATCACCTTCCAAAACAACCTTATCGCCTGGTTTGATCAAAGCTTCAAGAACTTTAACAACATCTTCTGTTTTAGCAAATTTACCATCGAGAAGCTTAGCTGCACCAGCTAAACGTGCATTTTTTGCATCACGATGAGAATGCCAATTTCTTTCTGACATTAGCTTTTTCCTTCCCATTTATTTAATAAAAAATCTGCGTCATCAATTGTCAAATCAGCTAATGCAATGTTAGCTATCTGATCTGTCTTTGACTTTAATAGTTTTGTAAACGCCGTCCCCGGTGAAAATTCAACACTAACTTGAGAATCGTATTCTAGGGCAACATTGATCATCGTCTCCCAAAAAACGGGGTGAGTTAAATTATTGGCCAGATCATAGCTAATTTCTTCAACTGTTTTCACAGGATGACCATTATTATTAGCGAGGTAAATACAATTAGGTTCGGTTAAATCAAGTTGGTGGAGTGCAGCTCTTAATTGATCAGCCACTTCTTGCATTAAAGGCGAGTGTGACGGATTAGGTACTCTTAGTAGTTTTGCCTTGGCCGCACCACTTTTCCTGGCCAATTCCAGAACCGCTTCAATCGCAGTTATCTTGCCAGATAGCGTGTTTTGCAATTCAGCATTCTGGTTCGACAAATATACCTGTTGGTCCGCAGAAGCAACTTGGTCAACCAATTGCTGGGCTTCCTGTCTGCTTAGACCCACAATCACCCCCATGCCGTAACCCTGAGGATATGAATCCTGCATTAACTTTGCTCTTAATGAAACTAACTTGAACACATCTTCTTGTTTAATGACATTGGCTGCGTAAGCAGCAGCAAAAACGCCCAGTGAATGACCGGCAACTAAGTCTGGTTTCCAGCCCTTTGCCTTTAGGCGGTCGACTTGGCCAACCTGCAAAAGCAAGATACTGAGTTGGATTTGCTGTGAGTTTTGATATCCTCCTTCACTATCTAACAGCCGGACTTTGGTCCAATGTTCAACTTTTTCTTTTAAAACGGGATCAACCTCTTTTAGCATCCCGGCTTTTTGACCCCCTTGACCGGGAAATAGCCATAAACTTTTCACATTGTCACCTCTTTGGATCTCACAAAAATAGTTTAAACCCGATTGAGAACCATTTATAATAGAAAATAGGAATAATAGTTAACTAAATAGTTATCAATTGGTGGCGAAAATGAATTTAACAGGTTTAAAATATTTTGTTAGTGTGGCCAGCCTTGGTTCAGTTACTGAGGCTGCCAAATTAGCTTTCGTTAGTGAATCAGCAATTAGCAAAACTATTCGCCAACTTGAGGAGGAAATCGGCGTCAAGCTATTTGATCGCCAGGGAAGAACAATCAAATTGAACCAGCAGGGCCAAGTCTTTTATTCGTATGTTTCTGATAGTCTTAATTTGCTTAACCGCGGAATAAATGCCATTCAAGCAAGTAAAGAGGGGCTAACCAGTCAAATCAATGTGCTCTTCACAGTCGGCTCGCCTTTGATTCCTGTAATTGCCCTAAAAATGCAGAAGGTTTTGCCGAACGTCAGCCTAAACATCCATCAAAGGACCACTTTTGCAAAGGATTTACGGCAATTCGACTTTGTAATTTCTTCTAATAAAGTGCCCCACTTCACAGCTATTCCCTTGCTCAAAGAGGACATTATGATTGGTTGGCGGAAAAATTTTATGCACGGCAAACATTTTTTAGCTGCAAAAGACCTTGAAAACTATATTTTTGTTGGAGAAAGTGATGAAACTGAACTTCAGCAAACTATCAACAAATACCTGAAAGAGCACGATTTAAAACTTAATTTTAAATATCAGTCGGATGAACCGGCGACGGTAAGAGAAATGGTTGTAGCTGGTTTAGGAATGGGCTTTATTCCAAAGATTACTTGGGGGAGTTTTTTTGATAATTACGATATGTTAGACATTGCGCGAATTATCCCCACTTCTCCGCAGCGAACAATTTATCTTAATACGCCGTATGAAAAGCTGAATGACATACAACGGCTTTTTAGCAATGAAATTGCCAACGTATTAGTTGATGCTCAGCATAATTAAAAAAATTAACTTGCCTTTTTTTAAAAAAGCGCCTATATTTAACTCAACTTCTTAGGGATCTCACAATCTACTAAGAGAGGACTTAAATTAACATGGACAAATATCCTTATCCGACATATGAAACTGCTGATATTGGCGATTATTTAAAAGTTTTTGCTTGCTCTGCAGTAATGTCGCAGCCAATAATGTCTTTGATTATGGGGCTAGGCCAACCTGTCCATACTCAAGATATTTTTGGCATTCTTTATAACCTAGTTAAATATACTGCTCCAGCCTTTATTTTTGGTATTCTTTATACAACCATTAGAACAAATGATTTGGCTGGGAGCTTTTCTTATTCAAAATACATGCGTACTAGTTGGTCAAATCTTTTTGTACCAACAATTTGGTGGACCCTAATTTACCTGTTAGGGATGCCATGGCTGCAACAAGTTAATCAGTATACTGACATTGGTTCATTTTGCTGGCACTTTATTAATGGTAATGCCGCTCCTCATCTGTGGTATAACACAATGATGCTTCAATTCATTATTTTAATGCCGCTATTCTGGGTAATTAGCCGCTATGTTGGAAACAGCGTCAAGCGTGGGGTAATTGTTGCTACTACCACGTTTATTCTCTATTTTGCCTGGCTTTATTTCTACGACACAGCAGTTTTCCACGGTGCGCATGAAAAGACCTGGTATCTGTTAGATCGTCTTTTCATTTCATTTTTCATATATGCGGTCTTTGGTGTGCTTGCCTGGCAGCTGCGAGCAGAATTTAACTCGCTCCTTAAAAAAATTTGGTGGGTAATTCTAATTATTTTTGGTACTTGCTTTATCTGGACCAACTTTGAATTACAAAAATTTGGTCATCCCGTGCTTTTTGCTAATGCACCATATTACAAACCATCAATGACTTTTTATTGCTTAGCAGTCATTTTCTTGGTCGCCTCTTTTTGTTTATACCAAGTCAGAAAAAATGCACAAACTAGTTTAAAGGTTTTTCACTTTTTAGCTACTTACGCATACCGTGCTTATCTGTCCAACGTTTTTTGGAATCAGTTAATATGGCGCGGATTGAACATGCAATACCATGCGCTTTATCATCCATTTCTAACGCTAATCGGAATGTGGATCTTGACTTGGATTCTATCCTTTACCTCAGCGTATTGTCTACATATTTGGTGGACGAAGATTAAGCAACTCCTTGGTATATTTGGCGGTTAAAATTAAATAATTGAAAAACAGCTTTTATCATAAGCATCTAACAGTAATTTTGAATCAAAACTGAAAGACTTCATTTCGATCTGACAACGAATGAAGTCTTTTAGTTTGTTTTAATATTTAATTCACACATTAAAAACCCTCCAAATTGGATAAATCCAACTTAGAGGGTTAAACTCAACTTTTGACTTTCATTACAAAAAGTACATTTTAAAAAAAGAGGTCTTCGATGGATTACTCCTCTATTTCCTTTTGAAGCCTATATATCCGCTTAATACATGTTTTTGACTTATTTGTGCATTGCAATAGAATACTTTATTCCTAATTAGCGTAACTTTTAGTTCCTTTTCAACTTATAAATACTATTCTAAAAATCACTTACAAAATTAACGAGGTCGTTTATTGACATCATTGAAAGTATTTTTTTCATTTAGAATTTTTTCCATCAAGTCTGGATCAACTAAGCATTCAATAATTGTTCTGGCCATGGCTTTAGCTGATCTGGAAATTGCTTTGTGAGATACATCAGTACCACTTAATTTTTCGTATTCTGCTGTATGTAAAGAAGTTCTTGTTTTATGAAGACTAAAATATGGATTAGTGGTAGGCATAATTTGGCTAATATTGCCAAAATCAGTTGAACCAAAATCGTCTGGAAAGCCAGAGAGAACTGGTTCTCCTAAATCTTCCAGCGCCTTTCGACAAACATTGCCTAAAGTCTGGTTATATACTCTGGCCGCATAACCAGGTTTTTCAATGATTTTTGCCTCGCAACCAGTAGCCATGGCTGCTCCGTTGACACAATTTTTAACCTTTTCTATCAAGTCTTTTAATTCAGTCTCCTCCAGACAGCGAAGGCTAAAGCTGATTTTTGTATGATCTGGAATGACATTAGTAACATTACCGCCATCATCGATTATGCCCGATAATCTGACATCAGAAGTTAATTGCTGTCTTAATAGCCCAATTGCAACGAAAAATAAGTTTGCTGCATCTAGAGCGTTATGGCCTTTAAATGGTTGACTAGCGGCATGCGCAGCCTGACCAATATACTCTATTTCTAAATTATACGTCGCTGTGCATCTACCTGCAATTCGGGTTGTCCCCGAAGTAGGATGAACCATCATTGAGGCGTCAACATCTTTAAAAGCTCCCCTTTCAAGTAATTTGATTTTGCCACCTCCACCTTCTTCGGCTGGACTGCCAATCAAAGAAACTTTTCCATCGATGTTATACTTTTTCATTACTTGTCGACAGGCTAAAAAAGTGCCGATAGCAGCCGTTGCAATGATATTATGACCACATCCATGACCAATTTTAGGTAGAGCATCAAACTCAGCCAACACAGCAAAATGAACCTTAGGTTTCCCTTGAACAAATGAAGTTTTAAAAGCCGTTGGAATATCACAAAAATTATCTTCGACCTCTACATCCTGAGTTCTTAAATAGTTTTTTATTTTTTTAACTGTTTCAAATTCATGATACCCGAGTTCTGGATGATCATGAATATCTTGACTTAAATTAAACAAACCACTTTGAAGGTCACTCACTTTATTATTTATTTCTGAAATAATTTCCGCTTTCATTTATATCTTTCCTTTTCAAATTTAAAATAAACTGATTGCAGCTCCTATGAGTGAACAAGCCAATACTCCTAATAAAATTGTGGTATATTTAACCTTTTTCTTAGTAATTAGGTAATAGATCAAAAAGACAATCGCAAACGGTAACAAACCGGGAATAATTTGATCAAAATAGGTCTGAATCGGCTGAAGAGTTTTTCCAATCATTACTTTTGGCTTAAGCGACAATTTGACATATTGTGAGGATAAGGCTCCCATCATAAACATTCCTAGTACACCGGCTGCAGTTATAAATTGATTAATTTTGCCATTTTTTAGCACCTGTAAGATGCTTCGTTTTCCAACCTTATAGCCAAAATTATAAAGATAGTAACTAATGATGGTTGAAATAGCACTACAAATGATAAACGGACCGATCCCGGCTACCCAGCTTCCGGCCGAAGCTAGTGGCAAAAATAAACCTACTACAATCGGTCTAATTGTACCCCAGTCAACAGTATCACCAATACCAGCTAAAGGACCCATCATCCCAGTTTTCAAACCGGTGATCATTTCATCTGATATTTCAGCTCCTTGTGACTTTTGTTCTTCCATTGAAATTACCACGCCGTTAATCAAACTTCCCCAAATTCCTTCAGTATTGAAAAAGGTTAGATGTCTTTTTAGTGCAGCTGACAGATCTCTATCATCTTTATAAAGGCGTTTTAATACTGGCGTAATACTTGCAGCAAAAGCAAGACTTTGTAAACGTTCGTATGAATTAGATAATTCGCAAGTTCCCAGCCAAAGCATCCAAGACTTAACGATGTCTTTTTTGCTTAGTATTCTTTGTTCAGAGATAACAACTTTCTGATTTTCAACATTTTCTTTATTATCTTTAGCTTTGTTTTTGGTAAAAGTAATATGCAAAAAGGCTAAAAATGCACCAAACAAGGACATGGCAATCATATTAACTTGGGATGCGTATTGATAAAAGAAAAAGCCAAAGATGAAATAAGGAATTAAGTCTTTACGTCCAATAACCGAAATTGTAATAGCAAACCCTAAAGCAGGCAAAATACTGCCTGTGACTTTAAGACCTTCCATAATCCATGCTGGCAGGATACTCATAAAGTGATTAACCGCGTTAGGTCCTAAGTAAATGGCCAACGTTACCGGGATAACATAAATAAAGATTAAAGATAACGTTGGATACAGCAGGTGTGCTCGCATAACGCCATTAGCATTCCCTTTTTCTGCATAATTGTCAGCCATATGAATCCAAACTGCATTAATCGTCCTGCGAAGATAATCTAACAAGACTCCTAATAAGCCCACTGGTACCGCTAAACTGACAGCAACCGCTGGTGACATATGAGATACAAGTGCCAAGGGGACTGCAACGAATGTCGCCAATACTTGATCCGCTGGAATGTTCCCTCCTGGCTGAATAACAGCAATATAAAGAGCTTGAATTGCTGCCCCAATTATCATGGCTTGTGGAACATCACCTAAAACTATTCCAATTAATAGTGAACCAAACAAAGCAATGTTTTTAGGCCATGTATAAAGGATTCCCATACGACAAAAGCAAAATAAAATTCCGAGTATAATTGCTTGTATGATGGTCATGATTTCACTTCCTTTTAATTTGTTACTAAATTAAAACTTTTTTTCGATTTTCTCTAATCGAAGCTCTTTGTCTTCAGGAACAGTCTGTAAAAATATATTTTTACCTTGACCCTCTAGGCTTTTTAGCTCATCAAATTCTTCTTTTGTTAAAGTGATATTATTATAAACCACCGTTCTTCCTTGTGCCCCACCAATTCCACCGATTTGAATTTTTTCAAATGGCAAATATATTTGAGACGCTTTCATTAAAGTTGTAATATTTCTAAATAGAACAATTGAATGAGATAAATCGCGTTCCTCCAAAAAATTTTTCATCTCTTCATTGATTGGTTTAACAATCAGTTCTACTCCTTCCGGAGCTGCCATTTCAAAAACTTCTATCATGAATTCGTCAGAGGCCAATTCATCATCTAAAATAATAACTTCATTCGCATCAACCTGTTTGATCCATCGAGTTACAACTTGTCCATGCAACAATCGACTGTCAACTCTAACCAATCCTACACTATTCTCCATAATTTCATCTCCCATTTAAAACAAATATTAAAAAATAGCCTACAATAATTTAAAGAGATAATGATATTGGCTTCACCATCTTTAATCTTAATACTATTAAATATTTTTAATTTGTCAATATAATTATTAAAAAATTTCAAAGAGGGTATTTATGAAAAATATGAATGATTTAAAAGTTAAAATCAACGCCTTTTTTCCTTCCATGAGTACAAAAAAGAAGCGTATTGCACAGTATATTTTGAACAATTACAGTGAAGCTAAAGGAGAAACTATTTCTCAAATTGCTGAAAAATGTGACGTTTCAACTGGTTCAATCTCTTTATTTGCTCACGATTTAGGATTAAACGGCTTTAAAGAGCTTTCCGTGTTAATGTCTAATGATAATGATTACAACAACTTTTTAAATGTTGTTACTGATCAAAGTAGTGACGCTGAAATTGTTAAGAAAGTTGTCAAGTCAAACATTGAAAACATTGAAAACACTGCTAAAAATATTAATATCGAAGAAGTCACAAAAGCATCTCAATGGATTATTAATTCTAATGAAGCGATAATTTTTGGATTAGGCGGATCTGCTGGCATTGCCGCTGAGGCTTATAATATGTTTCTTAAAACACCGGTGAACATTAAATTTAATCAAGATTTTCATATCCAATTGACGATGGCAGGAAAGATGTCCTCAAATGACTGTGCTATTATCATATCTCATAGCGGAGACAGCGAAGATATTCTAAGAATTGTTAAGATTTTAAAATCAAATAATGTAAAAATTATTGCCATTACCAGTTTTAATAACACTAAATTAAATAGTATAGCGGATTTTTGCTTTTTATCGATCACAGATGAATTCAAGTATGATGATATACCCATTTATTCGCGCAGAATAACCCAAATGTTAATTTTAGATATTTTATTTACTTTTGTTGTTCATCAAGACAGTGACAAAACTATACCTAGCCTTAAAAGGCTACGCCAGGCACTCCAATTAACCAACAAAAGTAATTTTTAAGATTTTAAAAATAAACAATCAAAAAGGAGTCTGGGAAGAAACTAGCTCTTTAAGCAAAAAAGAAGCAGCCAAAACACTGAAAAAAGTGTTTTAGCTGCTTTTTG
>CALYQE010000056.1 GCA_945281075.1 uncultured Lactobacillus sp.
TTTAGCCAAAATACATTACTACTTAATTTGCGCCATTAAAATAGGCCATTTCTCCTGAACGAGAAATGACCTATTTTTACTTGCTTTTTAATTTGGCAATCTGTCCAGCCAAATTATCTTTAAAAATAAAAGATCCGACAACTGCAATATCTAAGCCAGCTTTTGTCAGTTTAACAATATTGTGATCATCAATACTGCCATCTGCTTTGATTTGGTAATGATAATTATTTTGCCGTCATAATTCGTCTAACAACTTTACTTTTTCGTAACTCTTAAGTCTATGCCAAAATTGATTTTCATGTTTATGGAAAGCTTAACGCCAATTTATTCAGTAAAACAAGAATTCACGAAAAAGCACCTGTGAGGATAGAATATCATCATTGAGATGGACGCTACTTTAACCATAGGTTATTCGGCCATAATCGCAATTAATGTTTTAATAATTCCTATTTCGTTGTTTCTGGCTAGCATATTGGAGTATGGTTAATAATGGATTATTTTTAACCAGTGACGGTGTAGATGCTAGTCCTGATAATACTGCGATAGCTTTACCCCATGCTTGTAACAAAACTGCCTAAAAAATTAGTGCTTGCAAAATTAAGTTTTAGAGTCAGAGTTATTATTACTGCTAGCGATAGCAGGGCCGATAAAAAGAGCGAATCAAGTGGCTGATGAATTATATGGCTTTAATGGAATAAAAATAAATATGATATACGGCTGAAACCTTAAACAGTTAGATAAACACTATCTTAATAGCGTACTCAATAAAAAATAATGCTAAGCTCAAAGTATAAATACAGAAAATAATGATTCTGAATTTGATTATTTTTTGCTAAGCAGTAAATATTTTGTCAAATTATTTAAAAATAAAGTTTGTATCAAAAAATGATACAAAACAGATTAGATCTTGGTTTCTTTGACCACATAGGTTATTTAAAACAGACTGAAGAAGTATATTTTTATATTGCTGACATTATTGAAAGTAATTAACTTAAGATTTATACATAGAGTACTAAGAAAAATATAAAAAATAATTAATCCGATAATTACTATCGTGAAGTTAATATGTTTTTTGGCTATTAACCAGTAGCAACTTAAGGTAATTAATAATGGTACTAGTCCTTTGAGTAAAGAGTCAAGAATATTTTGAATATTAATAACTTGGCCGCCACCAACATGAAATATCAACTTAGTTTTGAATTGAACTAAGCTACTAGTCATACCTCCTAACATGATTAATCCCAGCGTTCGTGCAGCTTTAGTAAAGACGTTCAATAAGCCTGAAGAATACATTTCAGTGATATGCTCAGAACCAACTGAAAAGCCTAGTTTGGTCATTTCCCAGCTACACCATTGTGCAGGAATATTATAGATTAATAAAAATACGATTGGAGCAAGAACATTTCCTTGCATTCCAAATGTCATTGCGATTCCAGCAGCAATGACTCTTAAAATTCCCCAAAATAATGTATCACCAATTCCGGACATTGGACCCATTAGACTAGCTTTGACAGCACTAATTGAAGAAACATCATAATCTTCATGTTCAGCAGCTTGTTTTTCCATCGATGCCACTAAACCTTGACAAAAAGTTCCAATATATTGAGTAATATTATAAAAAATGTATCGCTCAAATGCTTGTCTTTTTTCTTCAAAACCGTTTTTATAATAGTGATCAATGAAAGGCAAAATTGAGTATTTAAAACCCGAACTATATTCGTTGACATATTGCAATGGAGCGTCGATAGTTAGAGATCTAAGGTAAAGCTTAAGTAATAATTTTTTATCTGTGGATGAAGTTTTATTATTCGTATTTGAAGTTACCTTGCGGTGCTTTAAATCAAAAATTTCCTTGTCATAAAAGGCAAAGACAACAGCAAAGACTAAGCCACCAATACCGACAACTAATAGTGGTAATCTAACATATTCAACTAAATAAAGCCTAAAAAAATACCATACAGCAAGTTTCTTGCCTAAGAAGCACTGCAAAACCTGCAGCTGGAAGAAGTCCACCAGTTAGTCCTAAACCATTTTCAACAAATGCTGGAAGTGATTTAATAAAAGCAGCAACAGGTTTTACACCAATTAAAATTGTAATAAAGATTGCAATAAAAAAGATCAGAGATCTTAAAAATCAAACGCTATAATGAAGCCAAATTAATTTTCTTTCATTAGACTTGTCTGCAGCATCTGTCCACGAATTTTGTACTAAAGAAAGCAAAACATATGTTCCAACTTCTAACAAGTCTCCAAGCAATAGATGCCTTAGTATCACCGCCACCGATCATGGCATAAGCTACAGCTAAAACTGTAGCAACTGAAGGATTAAGTGAAACAGCCCCCAACATTAACTGCACCAATAAAGGTTGCTTCGAGCATTGCACCTAAAATAATTCCAGTTTGTAAATCGCTTAAGAATAATCCCACCAAAGTTCCAACTACAATAGGTTGATCTGCCATATTTTGTCCTAGTAACCAATTTCCACCATAACAGATAAATTCAGCTAGACCGCAAAGAAAAGCGGCTATAATTATAGTATTAGTCATTTTTATTGCTCCTTTAATAATTTTTCAAAGTCTTCTGCTTTATCAGTTGGAACAACTTGGTGCACTAAGTTAGCATTTATTTTGAAAAGTACTTGTACAGCTTGTTGGTCTATTTTAGTAAGTAAAATAGAGTCAGATAGTTCTTTCTTTTTTTTTCAATTCCATCAAAGCGACCAACATTAGCGATATTTATTCGTTCTATTCTCTTTCCTTGTAAACCTTGATAAATACGATTAGCATCTTTAACTTGGTTAACAACTACATTATCACTTCTCTAATTATGCTTTGTTTTTAATATCATGTTTAACTAATCCAATAATCTTTGTGTCAACATCGTATAAAAATATCTGTTGAGTTTTTTACTATCTAGATGTTTTCTTAAACCTTTAGTAACGTTAAATGACATTACGGAATAATAATTAATTTTACTGATACCATTTTTAATTGAATTACGATATTCCTTATCACTTAATCCTGAACCGCCATGGACAACTAGTGGTACAGGTACTGCATGTGAGATTTCATTTAGACGATTAAAGTTAAGGATGGGCTTATCACGATAAATGCCGTGAACAGTTCCATATGAAATGGCCATGGCATCTATACCAGTTTGATCATAAAATTTTTTGGCTTCACTAACAGTAGTATAATTATCTATCAAGTTACTATAATCAGGTTTGCCATCTCCTCCATCATGTGTCATTACTTCAACTTCTCCTTCAACACTGGCACCAAGGTCATGAGCAAACTCGACGATCTTTTTTGTTCCAACAATATTTTCATGTATATTTTTCAATGAAAAGTCTAGCATTACGGAACTAAAACCCATTTTTAACGCTTCAATACAAGTTTTAATATCAGTATCATGATCAAGATGAACGACTACTGGTACACTGGCATGCTTTGCCAAATCTAGTGCAAATTTCCCACCAATTCTTAAAGGCGGGTAAGGAAAATGTGATTCGGCGATTTGTAATACTACGGATGAATTTGTTTCTTCAGCTGCGTTCACAATACCGCGTGCAGTGTTAAGATCTGCATAATTAAATGCGCCTAACGCATAGCCTTCCTTTTTAGCCTTAGGTAAGATATCGTTTAAAGTTACTAATGTCATTTGAAATCTCCATTTAAAATATAAATTATTTGTATTCGCTTACATTATTATCGTAATTTATTTAGTTAGTATTTTAATCATTTTTAATTATGGAGATCTAATATGAATGAACGACAAGAATATTTATTAATGCTTTTAAAAGAGAAAAATTACTTAACGATTGATGAACTTTCGAAAGTTCTTCATTATAGTCCCAGTACAGTTAGACGAGATTTAAAGAAGCTTTCAAGTAAAGGCTTGGTTAAGCGCATTCATGGTGGAGTGATTAAACGCTAATGAGATAGAGACACCTACGACAATTAAACAACACCTTAATTTAAGAGAGAGAAAATATATTGCTCAGTTGGCTTCTGTTTATGCTTAAAGTCGTCAAAATATTTTTATAGATAACAGCAGCACTGCAAATATTCTTGCTCGTTGTTTAGGAACTTTTAAGGATTTAAATATAGTAACAACCAATTTAGAAACAGCAATCTATTTGAATTTACACACGCAAAATAAAATTAGTATTATTGGTGGAAACATGATTGATACTTATACGAGTAGTATGAGTACAGTTGAGTATTTAATGGACTTTGTTTTTGATATTTCTTTTATGTCTTGCCGTGGTGTGAGTTTAAAATATGGTGTTACTGACAAAGTTGAGTCTGAATCAAATGTAAGGCGTGCTCTAATAAAAAGAACAAAGAAGTCTATTTTGTTAGTTGATAGTGCAAAGTTTGGACAAGCCTTGCCATATAAAGACTGTGAATTATGCCAAATTTCAGCAGTTGTGACAAATGAGAAGCCAGATAAACAATACAATGAATTTTTCGAACGAAATGGTGTTGAGATTGTTTATTAATGTAATAAGCTCTTGTTATAATTTTAAAAAGGTATGTTTCGAAGTAAAAATTATTTGAACAAATTAATAAGAGCAATATATATATTTAAATTTTAGAGCAATAATCAGTATATGAAAGCATTAGAAAAAGGCTTGAAATTATTCCTATTTAGTCTTTTTAAAACATTTACATACAGGTTTTATATTAAATGAATAAATTCTCTAAGAAACATGGAATGATATATTAGCTTTGTCATAAAAATACTATAATGTACGAATATAACGAAATTAGAATATTTAATTGTAGGAAAGTTATTAAAAATATAAATGACAAAATAAGCTTAAATAACTTGTTGACTTTAAATATCATTTTATATATATAAAATGATAAGCAAAATGCTAAGTGTCTTATCTTGATTTGAGTATAATGCCAACAAGAATAGATAAAGCAACATTGGCGGAATAAAATTTGTGCTGGTAAAAAGTATAATCTTTTTTGATAGCAATTGAACGTAGCTAGTTAAACAATAGTTATAAAGCAAATTGGTTTTGAATGTTAGCTAAGTTTAGATGCGATTAAATTGAAGCTAAGCACGCAAAGATTTTAATTATCAATAATTGTTAACGGATGGATGTTTGAGACTTTTTTCTAGCAGAAAAGTAAGTTTAAAATTTAGCAGGGATAATAAGAGGTTTAAAATTAGTCTTTTTAGTTTTTCCGTTTAAGAGTTTAAGTAAGGTCTCCGCAGCACTTGCTCCCATTAAATAGGGGTTTTGCGAAATTAACTTTGATGCAGGAAGAAATAAATGTGCTAACTTAGTATCAGAGAACCCCGTAACATAGACGGAATTAGTATTTAAAAAGCCATCAGCAATTAACATTGGAATAAATTCTAAAAGCCATCTTTCTTTAAAAGAAAAAATTAATGTTTTTTTCTTATATTTTTCTTGTTCATGTAAAAAAATTTCAATTTTCTTTTTGATGGCAATATGATTATATGTTTCTTCATCTATTTGAATTAAATGTATTTGTCTAGGGTTTGCCACTGAACAAATACCACTGTAACGATCTCGACGAGTAGATGCAATTTTTAATT
The DNA here is from genome assembly GCA_945281075.1 of uncultured Lactobacillus sp. Taxonomy (GTDB): domain Bacteria; phylum Bacillota; class Bacilli; order Lactobacillales; family Lactobacillaceae; genus Lactobacillus. The sequence goes on from CALYQE010000056.1 coordinate 5,582, forward strand.
CAGATGACAAAATTAGAATATCATCACAACCTTTATTTAAGAAATATTTTGTAGCATTCTTTGATACTTCAATATTGTTTGAAATTACTTGAGGCCATCGTGTATATGACAGTCTTCTGTCTAGAATTACTGTTGGAATATCATGAATAAATTCAGATAAAATAGTCTTAATGTTGCTGCTTAAAGGTTGAAAAAGAAGACCATCAAAAAAACTACTACTAACTGTTTTAATTAATTCCTTTTCCTGACTTTGGTCAGAGTTGGTGTCTAATAAGAAAGCTTCGTATCCCTTCACATGTAAAATATTAGAAGCACCTTTAAATAGTTCAGTTGAAAAATAATCATCAATATTGGAAACTACAACAGCAATCGTTTTACTGCGATTTGTAGCCATTTGTCTTGCAGCTAAATTTGGGATATATTTTAGCTTCTTAATTGCTTGTTCAATTGAATACGCTTTTTCCTTAGATAAATGACCTTCTGATTTATTATTTAAATATCTTGATACAGATGCAATAGATACATCAGCTAGTTCGGCTACATTACGAATTGTTGCTTTTTTCATATTAGTTTTTCTTCTTTTTTAGATTTCTTTAAATAATAGTATATCATTTTACTCAATTTTAAAATGTTTTACATAAAATATAATTAATACTATATGTAATTATTAAAAAGCGCTTGCAAATATCATATTTAAGATCTATATTAAAAAGGTAACCGGTTACCCTAAGTTTCGAATATGGGAAATATGAATCTAAAAGTTAAGTAATAGTAGAAAGAGAAAAGTAATGAACTCTTCAATAATAGCCATTTTGTTATTAGTAACTTTTGCTTTGTTTATCTGGTATATCTTAAAGGGCGGAAATCTAATGATTGGGTTCTTTGTGATGGCAATTTTGTGGTGCATAATTGGCTTAATACCTTTTAATGAAGCAATAAATAAAGTATTTGCACAACCCGCATTAAACTATGGACCAACAATAATTTATATTGTATTCGGTTCATGGTTTGGACGCGTACTGGTTGATAGTGGTATAGCACCTGCAATATCAGAAGCGACAAAGTCTATTGGTAAGAAAAAGCCTATATTAGCAACAATTTTAGTTATATTGGTAACAGCGTTTATTTTTATTAGTGCCTATGGAGTTGGATCTGTAATTGCCATCGGTGTAATTCTTTTACCAATTCTTTTGTCATTAGGACTGCCACGTGATTTAGCTTTAACCATTTTCTCAATGGCAATAGGTGCTCCAATGTATATTAACGTGGTTCTTTACAATCAAATGAAAGCTTTTGCCCCAAAAGCTACTTATGACAGTAAATATATCATGTTTGGCATATGTGCTGCAGTTGTTCAATTAATAGCGATTATTATATTTTTATTTTTTAATCGAAAAAAAATTGATGGAGCCAATGCTGATAAAAATTTAGAAATAATAGGTGCTGAAGGAACTGATAATAAAGTAATTAAAGTATCAAAATTAACCTATATAATTCCTATACTTCCAGTTGCAATGAATATGTTATTTAAGTGGGATGCAGTTCCTGCACTCACGCTGGCAAGTATAGTAGCAATTTTTTCAACTGGTCAATTTAAAAACTATAAAAAGGGTCTTAAATTTTTAAATGATTCTATTGCGCATGCAATTAGTGATATTGCTGGCCTTATTATGTTTTTGATGTCATTAGAATGTTTTACCGGTGCTGCTACGCTAAATGCAGCAAAATTTAAGCCCGTTTTAGCAGCAGTTTTACCTCACCAACATTTAATTTTATGCTTAGCCTTAGGAGTGTTAGCACCCCTCGCTTTATTCAGAGGTCCTTTACATGTCTGGGGAGCGGGAGCTGCAACTGCAGCAGTATTATATGGTACAGGTTTATTTAGTGACAATTTTTTATTACCCCTTCTCTATGTTCCAACTTTAATGGCTGTTTCAGTAGATATAACACAGTCTTGGAATGTTTGGGGTCTTGATTATATGAAAGTAAAGTCAAGAGATTTTCTTAAATATGGTGTCCCAGTAATGTGGGCTGTCTCAATTATTAATGAAATTCTTGTTTATTACTTTTTTGGATAAGAGGAAAAGAGGAAAATTATGTCAGAAGTAATCACTATTGGTGAGCCATTAGTTACGTTTTGCTCAAAAGAACCTGATGTTTCATTAACTGATGCATTAGAGTTTCATAAAATTATGGGTGGAGCTGAATTGAATGTAGCAATTGGTGTTAAAAGATTAGGACATTCAGTTGAATATGTAACTCGGGTTGGTCAAGATCCAATGGGAAAATTCGTACAGAAAACAATTGATGCATGTCATGTTGGAACGAAGTATGTTAGCTATGATGACTATTACTATACAGGTCATCAAATGAAGCAATTAGTAACACACGGGGATCCAGTGGTAGTTAACTATCGGCATGATTCCGCGGCATGTCATCTTAAGGAAGATCAATTGGATAAAATTGATCTAAGTAATGTCAAAATAGCCCATATGTCTGGTATCTTCCCAGCAATATCAGATATAGCAGAAAATACATTTAGGGTATTTTATCAAAAATTAATTAACGCAAATAAGTTTATTACATTTGATCCCAATCTAAGACCATCTTTATGGAAAAGTAAAGAATATATGATTGAAACTGTTAATGAACTTGCAGGGATGGCTGATATTGTTTTACCAGGAATTGAAGAAGGCAAAATTTTAGTCGGCACCGATAGTCCAGAAGAAATTGCTAACTTTTATTTGAGAGGAAAACGCACACAAGCAGTAATGGTTAAGCTAGGAGAGCAAGGTGTTTTTGTCAAAACTAGCAAAAATAAAAAATACACTGTTCCTGGTTTTAAGGCTACTAAAGTTATTGATACGGTCGGTGCAGGAGATGGTTTTGCATTAGGACTTATTACAGCCCTGCTTGAAGGTAAAAGTTTGAAATCAGCTGCTGTTCGTGGAAATGCGGTTGGTTGTTTACAAGTTCAAACCTTAGGAGATAATGATGGTTATCCTACTGTAAAGGAATTAAAACGTTTCTACGAAAAACAAGGATTCTCTGAAGATGAAGCTACAAGTTGCAATTGATCGTGTAAAACTAGATGAGGCGATCGATTTAGTAAAACGTTTGGATGGTATAGCTGATATCATAGAATTAGGTACATCGCTAATAAAAGACTATGGTCTATACGCATTAAAAAGTAAAAGAATTAGCTTAAGAAAAAGTCTATTATTGATGGATATTAAAACAAATGATGAAGGTGAATATGAATTTACTCAAGGATTTAATGCCGGTGCTGACATACTTTCAATAATGGGATCAGCAAATAAAGTAACACTTGATTTAGCATATCAAATTGCACAACAAAAAAATAAAAAAATGCTAATTGATTTGATGGGACTTAATTACAGTGAAGTTCGAAAAATAGCTAATTATCCTAATGCAATTTATAATTTGCATAATTCACATGACGAACATAAAACAGTTGCAATTACTACAGAAATTATGCAATTTAAAAAAGAATACCCAAATATTCAAAGTATAGCAGTTGCTGGAGGAATAAATTTGAAACAAGCCAGGCTACTTGTCAAGCAAGGCCAAACAGAGATAGTAATTGTAGGGAGTCAAATTATAAAAGCTGACAACCCAATAAAAAAAGCTCTTGAATTTAAGGAGGCTATTAGTCATGAAAGCTGAATCAACAAGCATAATTAATCAGGTTTTGAAAGAAATTAATTATGTTTTACACAAAGTTGATGAAAGACAAATTGACCAGGTAGTTAATACAATTAAGAAAGATAAAAGGATATTTGTTTTAGGTTTTGGTAGATCAGGTTTTATGGCAAAAAGTTTTGCTATGAGATTAATGCATATTGGTTATCAAGTTTATGTAATAGGTGAAACCATTACTCCCTCTATTCAAAAGGAAGATATTTTAATATCCGTTTCAGGTTCTGGTAACACAAAAAGTGTCTTAGACCTAACACAAAAAGCATATGAAATGGGGGTGAACATAATTGTTGTAACTAGCAATAGGAATTCACAGTTAGCAAAACTAGCAAGTAATTTACTAATAGTTCCTGGCGCTACAAAAAATGGTGACGGCGTTAGATCAATCCAACTTCTAAGTAGCTTATTTGATCAGACTACACATATTGTTTTGGATATTTTATGTCTAAAATTAAGCTTACGTGATCATATTTCTAATGAAGAAGCGAAAAAAGAGCATAGCAATTTGGAATAATAAGAGGGAAAATTATGTTATTAAAATTCGAATTGATTAATAAAGTTCGACAATCAGGAGTAGTGGCTGTAATCAGAGGATATAACGAAAATAATTCTTATAAAACTGCTGAAGCTTGTATTGAAGGTAATATTAATGCGATTGAGCTTGCATTTACTTCACCAGATGCCGATATAACAATAAGGAAATTAAATGAAAAATATAAGGCAAACTCTAAAGTTATTATTGGTGCAGGAACCGTTTTAGATCCTGATACAGCCAGACTTGCTATTGTAGCTGGAGCTAAATTTATTGTAAGTCCTTCTTTTAATAAAGAAACTGCTAAGCTTTGTAACCTATATGAGATTCCTTATATACCTGGATGTCTTACACCCACTGAAGTACAACTTGCTTTAACCTATGGTGCTGATGTAATTAAGGCTTTTCCTGGTTCAGTTGTAGGGATGTCGATAATTAATGAGATCCATGGGCCATTTCCAGATGTAAATATTATGCCAACGGGCGGAATTTCGTTATCTAACATGATCGAATGGTTCAAAAAAGGAGCCTTTGTTGTTGGAGTTGGAGGAAGCTTGGTCACTCCAGCTAAAAAAGATGATTATCAAAAAGTTACTGAAAACGCTAATAAATTTCATAAAAAATATATTGAATACATTAAAAATAGAGGAGACAATTATGACACTAATAATTAATACTTTAGTTTATGAAAAAGAAATTCAAAGTGGAATAAGTCAGCTTGATTTAGTTGACCGAATTGCAGATTTAAATGCTGATGGAATTGAGATTCGTAGAGAGTATTTTAAAAATACAGATCGAGAAATTAAAGAGCTTGCACCTGCAATTAAACAAAAAGGGCTACTAGTAAATTATAGTGTACCTGATAATATTTTTGATGAAGCAGGAGAGTTTAATCAAAAGTTACCTAAATATTACGAAGAGGCCAGAAGGCTGGGTGCACAAAAAATAAAGTTTAGTACAGGTAATTTTTATCAATATCATAATGATTTAAAGGAAGATTTATCAATATTGCCACTAGCAGAAATTCAAACTACAATTGAAAATGATCAAACTCCTATTGGTGGTAATCCTGATACTGTATACGATTTTTTAATGGCTGCACGCAAAGCAGGTTTTAATTCAATTAACTGTACTTTTGATGTGGGCAACTTAGCTTTTACAGGTTTTGATCCTAACCTTTCAGCTCAAAAGCTTGCACCATTTGTTACATATATTCATTTAAAGAATCCTATGCTTACTAAAGAAGGACAAATGCAAAATACTGATTCTCTAGATAAAGGGATGTTTAATTGGCGAGCTATTATTCGTTATTTGCCTAAAGATGCACAATGTGCATTTGAATTTGCCATGCCCGATGATGAGGTAATAGGACAAGAAATGAAAAAATTTCATGAATACTTTAGCAATAAAAGGTAGATTAATATTATTAATTAGCTATAGAGATAATTACTTAAATAATATAGTAAGAACTAAATTTTTCTTTTTAAGAAGACTTAGTTCTTTTTTCTTTAAAATTATTAATCACTTTTTAGAAGTTATTTGGAGTAATTATAGACATAAA
>CALYQE010000057.1 GCA_945281075.1 uncultured Lactobacillus sp.
AGTTATTATCTTAATCTTTATTGTGCAAATTACCGGTGACTTTTTAGCTAAAAAGTTGAATCATCAAAATCGGCAATAGGGCACAAAAAAAACAACAGGCAAGTTTTGCCTGTTGTTTTTTGCTTGCTGAAAAATTATTTAACAGCGTCCTTTAAAGCTTTACCAGGTTTGAAAGCTGGTACTTTAGTTGCGGGAATAGTTAAGGTCTTACCAGTTTGTGGGTTTCTACCTTTTCTTTCAGCGCGGTCGCGGACTTCAAAAGAACCAAAGCCAATAATTTGAACTTTTTCGCCCTTAGCCAAGTTGTCCTTGATTGATTCGATTAAAGAATCGATTACTTTTTCTGCGTCTTTTTGCTTAAGACCAGTTTTTGCTGAAACTTCTTTAGTAAGTTCAGATTTGTTAATTGAAGCCATATTTTCTTCTCTTTTCTAAAAATTTTGCACATTGTTAATTTGGTATAACTATACACAAACCACGTAATGCATTGCGTCGCTTGATATTTGGCAACTTTTTATATTTTAGCACAGTTCTTGTTTACAGCAATAGCAAAAGGGAAATTCATAGATTTATTTTTGTTTTGCTAGTATGCGATTAACCATTTGCTGGTAATTCAAATACAGTGGCTTGAAACGTGAATGACTTTCTTTCTGCCACGGCTTAGGCTTACCGCAAAAATGCAAGATTGCTGTTTGGGACATGACCCATTCAGTGTTATGGTCACCGGCACTTTTTGTCAAGTAAACTGAATAGGCACGGGCGTCATAGTTCCACTTGGTTTCTGGAATTTTCAAAATATCTTCGCCGTATAAGTAATTTAAAATATCCTGGTCGGGCAAAATTAGAGTATCGTGGTTTTCTTCAATTGCCTTGGTGATGTCTGCGATTTTGACCTTTTTTCTCATCTCGGTTAAATCCATGAGCATAATGCCTGAATTAAAGTAGCCAGCAGTAGTTCCAAGCCTCAGTTTATTAATGGAACTCATGATATCGGTTAGGCCTTCATGAACTGCAGCAGCAAACATCTTGCCCTTTAAATCGAGTTCCCATAGCGGTTTCAGCGAATTAATGACAAGAATATCTGGATCGAGGTAAAGCACCCGATCTAGGTCTTGGGGCAAAACTTCGCCTGATAATAATCGAAAGTACATTTCTTTCGGATAATCGTGAAGGTTTAGCAATGAATCAGAAAAAGTTATGTTGTTGTTCATGGCCACCGCTTCAATTTGCATGCCAATTTGGGTAGCAAATTTTTGCAAACCTGCTAGTGCCAAAGGATCAATATTGTCATGAATTAGCCAAATCCGAAATATTTCCGTCAGGTTATTCAATTTCAGCGAATACATCATTACCTCTAATGGCTTAATATAATTCTGATCAATTGTAACTAGAATCTCAATTTTAACGTTTTTCTTCTTTTCCATTCTGACCTTCCTTACGTGGTTTTATTTCAAAATATTTCTTTTAGTATAAAGCAAAATTAGTCGCAATACCTTACAAGATAGTAAAAGTTAAAGCAATTTTTGGTTTCTTCCTTAAAAAGATAACCAAGTTCAAGAATTTGGCAGGATAAGTGTAGTAAAATAGATTTAAATGATCTAACACAATGAGGTACTAATATGAAGAAAAAAACAATATTAAGTTCAGCCGCTCTAATAGCGCTTTCACTCGGACTAAGTGCTGCAGTTACCGTTTTAGCGGCAGATAATACTGCCACTAACCAGGGAACAAACACAACCACTTCGACGACAGCTAACAATAATGCCAATCAACCTGGCACAAATCAAGATACCGCCAAGAATCCGGTAGATGATCAAACAAAACCGGCTGACGGGACAAACACGATTAATGGGAAAGACTTGAATAAAGCATTAGGACTAAATGGCAAATACGCGAAACTAACCAAAACGTCATTCGTTTACAATAAGAATGGTAAACGAGTTAAAGGTCTGAAAGTGAAGAAGGGTACCGTGATTGGCGTCAGCGGCCTAAATGTTAATAAAAGCACGGTCTATATTGGCTTTAATAATCGCAAGAACCAATATCTTAATGTTAAAAACGTCAAGGCATTTAAAGCAGTTCAGTATAAGTTGAAACGAAATGCTTTAATCTACAACAGCAATGGTGTGAGAGTCCCCAACTATTACCTGAAAAAAGGCAAAAAAGTTATCGTCGTCAAAACTAAGAAGGTAAATGGCGTTAAGCTTGTTGGCATTTCCGATATTTACTATCTTAAATGGGCAGATTTAGACCATCATAGTGCAAAAATTTTGGGCAAATAATTCGGCTATCAACTGAAATCATCATTTTAAGGGAGATGAATAAAATGTGCGATTCAGTTTTAAAAAGAGCAGCAATTAGGAAATATACGACTGAGCAGGTGAAGCAAAAAGAGCTTGAGCAGTTGATCGCAGCTTTTCAAGCTGCTCCGTGCGGTATGCACCAAGTTCAGGATATGGCAATGACGGTGGTAACCGACCCCAATGTGCTAAAAGAAATTGAAGATCTAACTGACAATGCTTGTTATCAAGCGCCTGTTCTTTTTGTCATCAAGGTTAAAAAAGCGAGCGAATTCGGGCAAAGGGATGCCTCTGCTGCAGCGGAAAATATTATGATCGAAGCAGCAAGTCTGAATTTGGGCTCAGTCTATTTGATGAATGCAGCTTTAAAGGTAAATTCAGCTGCCAACTTGCGTCGAAAGTTGGCTGTCAAAGAGGATCAAGAGATAAGCGTTATTGTTGCTTGTGGTCATTCGGCCGAAAAGCCGCAAGAGGATCGAACCAATAGATATCAGGTAACAATTATATAAGTTTGAAAAGACGAAGAAATTCGTCTTTTTTATTTTTTGCAGCTTCAGGACCCTAACTTGCTCTTCAGAAGAAACTAGCTAAAGGTTAGTATTACTATATTTTGATTAGTTATTTCATGCTACTTGCCAGTTCCCTAGTTAAGCTGGCTAGCTAAACGAAATCTGGTCTGTTTTCTTAATTAAAAATCAGTTTACAAACATATCATAAAGTTATATATTTATAAGCGGAGTAATTTGCTACTGAGAATTATTTCACGAGTCTACGTATGTAGCACAATAATCGAAGTAGGAGAAGATGAATGAATAATAATTTTACGATGCAGCTCGTGGGCGAGTTTCTAGGTACTGCTATGCTGATTTTGCTGGGCGATGGCGTCTGCTCAGGCGTTAACCTCAACAAGTCGAAATCAAAAGGCGGTGGCTGGATTGTTATCTCGTTTGGCTGGGGTTTTGCAGCTGCTTTTAGCGTGTTTAGTGCCCGTTGGCTTTGTCCTGGACACTATAATCCGGCTGTGACCTTTTCAATGGCGATTGCGCATAAATTGCCTTGGTCTTCAGTCTTGCCGTTTTTTGCAGTGCAAGTAGCAGGAGCTTTTGTCGGAGCGGTTTTAGTTTGGTTGACTTATTACCCTCATTGGTCTGAAACCAAAGACCAAGAGGCAATTTTAACCTCATTTACTACCGCCCCAGCAATCAAAAACTATTTCTGGAATTTCTTCACAGAAGTGATGGCAACTTTCATTTTAGTTTATGGCTTGCTTGCTTTAACCAATGGTGACTTGGCAGATGGACTAAATCCATTATTAGCTGGTTTTCTGATTACCTCAGTTTGTCTGTCACTTGGTGGCCCAACTGGCGTGGCATTGAACCCAGCACGTGATTTTGCTCCTAGACTGGCTCATCAATTGTTGCCAATTCCTAATAAAGGCAATTCTGAGTGGTCTTACAGTTTGATACCCATCTTTGCTCCTTTAACTGGAGGAGCGCTGGCTGCATCATTATTTAACATTTTAGCTTAAAAAAACATGACCTAAAGTACAGATTAAAAGTACTGGCGGTCATGTTTTTTTGTTTTATATCAGCACTAAAAAGGCGTGGAGTCAACAATCAAGTTGAATTTACGCCTTTTTTAAATCTTAAGTTAAAGGCTAAGCTCAAGGCTTAAAATTGCGGAGAATTTCAATTCCTTTGCGTTGATATTTATTAGGAACAAAGCTTTTGCGCATTGCGATCTGCATGTAAGCATACAGCCTTTGGCCTTCTTCTAGTCTGATGATATGCAAGCCACTTTCATCTTTGAGACTGCTTTCCATTGCGAGGGCAACGCCGACGTTACGCTTAACTAAATCGATCATCGTTTGCATTGTCTGCGCGGTGTAAATCACGTTCGGAGTAAAATTACCGAGTTTGCCGATTTCTTCAAGACATTCACGGGTTAAATAACCACGCGAGCGTGCAACAAATTTCCGTTTGCGCATGTCTGAGGCGTTAATCTTGTACACGTCTTTCCAAGGGTCAGAGTCACTGGTAATCAAAACTAATTCAGTCCTTTTTAAGTTATGAACAAAGTACTCGGGATCATTAATTGGAACCATCCAGGAATAGATAGCGACATCAACATCGCCATTGGTTAAATCTGAAAAAGCATCGGCAGAGCGCTCAATATTGGTGTCTATTAAGCTGGTCAGCCCAGCTTGATAGAATTTTTTGATAATGTCGGCAATAAAAGAGTTGCCTGCTTCGCCAGAAAAAGCTAGCCGTATTTTTTTATCGCTGGCATGTTTGACATCATAGTTGATGCTGGAAATATCCTGCAACAGAATTTTAGCTTTTTCATATAGTAGCTCGCCAGCATCAGTTAAGGTGATTTTGCTCTTTCTATTTTTTTGCAAAATAAGTGGATCGTCGAATTTTTCCGATAACCTCTTGATGGCCATTGAAATAGTTGGTTGGGTGACATCAAAGTTAGCGGCAGTTGCTGTATAGTTGCCGGTTTCTACTAATTTACAAAAGTATAGAAGATCTTTTTCATTCATGCTTATCTCCTAAATTAATTAATAACTTTTATAATCCCATCTTTTTTGATTATATTAAACTTGAAATAAAAATGCAATTAATGCCTACCTATCAGCTTTCTGACGCTTTTTAAAAAGCAAAAATGCCCAAAAAATAAATTGGACTTAACTGTTTTTAAAGATTATATTTCTTTGAATAAAGAGATGTCAGAAAGAGAGGTTAAAAAATGATCTACGATTCAAGCATTAAATGGGATGCAGTCTATGACGTCATCGTCGTTGGCTTCGGTGGGGCCGGAGCTGGGGCGGCTAGATTTGCGGCTGATAATCATGCCCATGTTTTGCTGATTGATTCCGCTCCTGAAGGCCAAGAGGGTGGCAATACCCGCTATGCCGGTGGGGCATTTGCCTGGAGCGACAATTTTAATGACTTGCGCACATATTATCAGCAAACATATTATCCTTTCAAATATGATCCTAAAGCTTTAGACACCTTTGTTAGCAATGTTCTTAAAATGAAGGAATATTCCCAAAGGTATTTTGGAATTACAGCTCAATATACTGGTCGCCGTCCGCAAGGCGAATATCCGGAATATGAACATGCAGACACAATGCGCTCGCAGACTATGACTGCCGGCATGTATAATGGAAGCTTTTGGAAGCTTTTACGGCAAAAGGTTTATGAACGCTTAGGTCAAATTGATGTGTGGTTTTCAAGTCCTGCACAACACTTGATTCAGGATCCCGAAAATAAGACGATTTTGGGCGTGCAAATTAAGCGGCAAGGGATTAACCGGTTCGTTGCAGCTAGAAATGGCGTTGTTCTGTCGTGTGGTGGCTTTGAAAACAATCAGGACATGGTTCAAACATTCCTAGGTCAAGGTTCATTGGCACCAATTGGAACTTTGTATAATCAGGGAAAAGGCATTGACTTGGCGGTTGAGGTTGGAGCTCGCTTATGGCACATGTCAAATTATGATTCTCATGGTTTCTCTTTGAATGAGGGGAAAGCCAGAGAAAAATTTGCCTACATGATTAATTGGAAGAGCTTGTTTAACGGCAGCATCTTTGTTGCTGGTGATGATGGTACACGTTATTACCGCGAAGATGAAGAAGACCGCCATGGTTATAAATATAACCACGGTAATTGGATTATGCAGCCTAACCAAAATCATCCGCATATTATCATGGATCAGGAGCAGTTTGACCAGCTGTCACATGATGATTCGGCGCAAGCTGCACAAATTAAAGAACTTTTGACCTATGTAATTAAGGCAGAAACCATAGCAGACTTAGCAGAGCAGATCGCTGCGCCTAAATTAGCCGAGGCTGTGGCCGACTTTAATTATTTGGTTACGGAAAAAAAGCAAGACATGTTCTTAAACCGGCAAATTGAAACGATGCGAGCATTTAAGACTGGGCCATATTATGCAATTCCTATTAGACACAACATTTTGCACACCCACGGAGGGGCCCGTCGCAATGAGCACTGTGAAGTTTTGGATCTCGATAATATGCCAATTCCCCATTTATATGAAGCCGGTGAATTAGGTGACATTTTTGCAACCAAATACATAGGTGCTAACAGTATTGCGGATTTGCTAATTTCTGGCAAAATAGCTGGTGAAAATGCCGCCCGACCTAAACGCAAAATTGCTGCTGTTGACGTTGTGACATCGGCTTCAAAAGTACCGGATTTGAAGTCGGACGCACATGCTTCAAAGACTGACTATGAGGCCGCAAGTAATCAAGGAATTGGGGTCAGTGAAAATGGTATCAATGATGTGCCAATTGTCGTGCGGGTCACGCTAGATAAGCAAAAAATCACAAAAATTGAAACCTTGCAGGAAAAAGAAACACCATCTTTAGGTGGAAAGGCGATTCCAGTTTTAACCAAAGAAATGCTTGATCAACAAACCAGTGATGTTGACGTAGTCAGTGGTGCCAGCACGACCAGTGCAGCTTTTAAAGAAGCTGTGCAAAAAGCTGTTGCCGATGCAGAAAAGAAGAACAGCCATGAAAACTAACGCAGACACGCAATGGAATGGTGAATATGACGTCATTGTTTTAGGCTTTGGCGGAGCGGGCGGCACGGCTGCGAGGTTTGCCGCTGATCAGGGCGCAACTGTGCTGCTGGTTGATGCAGCTCCATACGGTCATGAGGGCGGCAATACGCGTTATTCAGCCCAGCACGTGGCAATGGCCCATGATCAAGAAAAAATTTCTTCTTATTACAAGCAATTAGCTGCTCCGTTTGAAATCAATGATTGCACCTTAAGTGTTTATCTTGCGGGTTTAGTAGCAATGCCCCAATATTTTGAAAAGTATTTTTGCATCTCCCCGTTTATCTGGTCAAAGGACAATCAACCAGGGGATCACCTGGCTAATAAGAATAATTTATGCGAATATCCTGAATTTGCTGACGCAGAGACGTTTGACTTTGCCCTAGTTCATAATCGCGATTTTGACGCTGAGCTATGGAAAATAATTCGCCAGGAAGTAATAAAGCGTAAGGACCAAATTGCTGTCTGGCTCAATTCAAAGGCGGAGCACTTATTGCAAGATCCAGTTACCAACGAAATTTGCGGCGTCGTAGTGAAAAGACGCCATCAGCACTATTATCTGCGGGCTAAACGTGGCGTCATCTTAGCAACGGGCGGGTTTGAGAACAATCCCCGAATGCAGCAAGATTACTTGCACTGCCATCAACTTACGCCCCTTGGAACTTTGTACAATCGTGGCGACGGGATCGAGATGGCTGCCGAAGTTGGCGCGAAAATGTGGCACATGGGCAATTACGAATCCTTAGGAATTATTCCGAGTTATGTAATTGCTGAACAAAAGCAGGTTCGTGGAAGGCAAATCAGTGGTTGGCAGAACGTTAAGTCGGGGTCAATTTTGGCAGTTGCTAATGATGGTACGCGCTTTATGCGCGAGGATGCCAAATCACGGCACGGTCATATTTATGAACACGGTGAATATTTACTGCCACAGGCTTATGACAATGCCTGGTTAATTTTTGATCAGCAGCAATTTGACAAGTTTGTCGAAGAACAGCATGCAGGTACATTAAAATACCAAGCCTTTTTTGCCAAGGTAATCGAGGCTGAAACCGTTGCTGCCTTAGCGCAAAAAATCACTGTTCCTGCTGACAACCTGACGAGAACTATTCAAAAGTTCAATCAATTTGCTGAAGCTGGTGAAGATTTAGAATTTAACCGCGACCCGGCAAGCCTGACCAAATTTGATCTTAACCATCCGCTATATGCAATTAAGCTGGCACCAGCAGTTTTAAACACGCAAGGAGGACCTGAGCATGATGAATCTGCCCGCGTCTTGTCAGCTTCAGGTGAGCCAATTAGGCGTTTATACAATGCAGGCGAATTAGGCGGGATGTGCGTCAATCGTTATCAAGGTGGTGGCAACCTAGCTGAATGCCTCATTTTTGGCCAAATTGCTGGTGAAAATGCTGCTAAGATGCCGGCATTAAAACAGGCAGTTGAGCTTTCATCAGCTGTGCCCCAAATTAATGATTTAATTGCTGGTAGCAAGGAAGACCAGATTGCTTTAAAAGCTAATCAATACCTAGGAGCATCTGAGGCAGGAATTGGTGGCAGAATTTTAGTTCGGGTTACTTATGAAAACGACACAATTGAGCAGGTAGAAGTGCTTGAAAATCATGAAACTGAAGGAATCGGAGCCCAAGCAGTTAAGAGCCTGCCAGCAAAAATGGTTAGTCAAAATACGACCGAAGTTGATGCCGTTTCTGGGGCATCGGCTACCAGCGCTGCCTTGAAAGAAGCAGTTGACTCGGCGCTTAAAAAGGCCAAGAAGAAGTAAAGGAGAAAAAACATGTTAGATAAATTTCAATGGAAAAAGTGGATTTTACCAGTGGCAGTCGGCTTGATATTATGGTTGCTGACACCACTTAAACCTGACGCAATCAGTGTTCCAGCTTGGCATTTATTCGCTATTTTTATTGCAACGATTATTGCCTGTGTGACTAAGCCGGTACCAATGATGGCCACTACAATTATTGCAGTGGTAATTGCAACTTTAACGGGCATTTTCAAAATGGAAGAAGTTACGGCTGGCTTTGGCAACTCAACTGCTTGGATGGTTGCCATGTGCATGTTCATGGCAGCCGGTTTTATTAAATCGGGCTTGGGAAAACGAATTGCTTATCTCTTTGTCAAAACTTTCGGGAAGAAAACACTGGGCTTAGCTTATGCGCTTTCTTTTGTTGAAACATTGTTGGCAATTGGGATTCCAAGTAATAATGCCCGGGTAAACGGCATTATGTATCCAATTATTGATAACCTTTCAAAAGAAATGGGCTCTGATCCGAAAAAGGGAACAGAAAGCGACATGGGATCATATTTGGTTTTCAATGAATATGAGGTTAATATTGTCACTTCCACAATGTTTTTGACCGGTTTAGCGGGTAATATGGTTGCTTTGGGAATTGCTAAAACACAAAATGTTTCAATTTCGTGGATGCAGTGGTTCTTAGCTGCGATTGTTCCAGGGCTAATTTCCTTATTGGTAGTGCCATTTATTTTATATAAAATTTATCCGCCAAAGATTAAAGAAACTCCGAATGCACATGCCTGGGCTGATGAAAAGCTGAAAGAACTGGGCAAAATGACTGCTGCTGAAAAAATCATGAGCGTGGTCTTTGTGCTAGCTGTTTTTTTGTGGCTAGTTGGTCCCGAAATTGGTATTGATGCAACTTTTGTCAGCTTTATTGCTGTGGCATTATTATTAATTTGCGGCGTAATTAATGTTAAAGATATTTTGGGACAAAGTTTTGCCTGGAATATTTTGACCTGGTTATCAATCATCATGTTAATGTCGCAAAAACTGATGACCTTAGGCTTTTTCCCATGGTTCTCAAAGACTTTGGGCAGCGCGCTAAACGGAATGAACTGGGTGTTAGTACTCGTGATTTTATATTTGGTTTACTTTTACCTGCATTATCTGTTTCCAAGTGTGTCAACCCAGATTTCTGCTTTATATGCGGGCTTTTTATCAATTGCAATCGGAGCTGGTGTTCCACCAATCATGGCAGCCTTAATGCTTGCTTTAGACGGATCATTATACCTTTCTACTTCAAGCTATTCGGCTGGACCGGCAGCACTGCTTTCATCAACTGGTTATGTTTCAAATAAAGACTGGTGGAAATTAAGTGCAATTATTGGTGTCGTACTCAATATTATCTGGTTAGGTGGTGGTCTTGTTTGGACTAAAGTAATTGGTATGTGGTAAATAAAATTAAAAGATGCTGAACTTCTTATACCCCAAGTTTAGCGTCTTTTTGTTTGAAAAACTTTTCTCTCACTTGTTTCGGTTACATTACTATTATAAGATTGGAAATAATTATTTTTGATAAAGAGAAGGAATTAAAAGATGATTTGGGCAACTATATCAACGTGGAGAATGTCGTTTGATGGTCTTCAAAAAGCAAGTGATTTACTAGAAAATCGGCAATCGGCAGCTAGCGCCGTGGAAAAATTAATCAACGCAGTCGAGGACAATCCGGCGTATCAATCTGTGGGTTATGGTGGCTTACCCAATGAAGATGGGATTGTCCAGATGGATGCCGGCTTTATGGACGGTGATTCTCTAGCGCAGGGTTCAGTGGCCGCGATTGAAAATGTTAAGCATGCGGTTTCTGTTGCCCGTCAGTTAAGTCAAAACAAAACGAGCAGTTTTTTAGTCGGTGCAGGTGCAACCAAATATGCTCAGCGCAATGGCTTTGAATTCGTTAATATGCTGACGCCAAAGGCAAAAGAGGCTTGGCAGAGTAGAAAAGAAGAACAAATTCAGCAGGAATTAAAGCCTTACGATGGTCATGATACGGTTGGTGCCATTACGCTTGATCAAAATGGCTCGTTTTGCGCCGCCACTTCAACTTCGGGACTTTTTATGAAAAAAGATGGACGCATTGGTGATTCACCTCTGTCAGGATCGGGCTTTTATGCCGATAGTCAAGTTGGTGCAGCAACTGCCACGGGTTTGGGAGAAGACATCATGAAAGGTTGTCTTTCATATGAAATAGTCAGAAAGATGGCAGAGGGAAAAGATCCGCAAACAGCCTGTGATGAGGCCTTGTTTTCTTTTGTTGCTAACTTGGAAAACCGATATGGCAGTGCGGGAGCAATTTCTCTCATCGCCCTCAATAAAAAAGGTGAATGGGGAGTTGCCACCAATGTTCAGTTTGCATTTTGCGTTGTGAGTGAGCAGGAAAAACCGCAAGTCTACTTAGCTCAGCCAAAAGCGGATAAGACAACTATTTTTCCGTTCACACAAGAGTGGCTGGACAACTATGAGCGCGAAATGAATATGACCGTTGATTAAGGCATTTAGTGGAGCAAGACATGTTAAAAGAAGTTTGTGTAGAAAATTTCACCTCGATTCCGGAAATGATTGCTGCGGGAGCAAATCGACTAGAATTAAATAATGACTTAGCTGCTGGCGGAACCACGCCATCCTTTGGGGTCATTAA
>CALYQE010000058.1 GCA_945281075.1 uncultured Lactobacillus sp.
TTAACTGGTACCTAGATCAAACTGGCCAAAAATTGG
The DNA here is from genome assembly GCA_945281075.1 of uncultured Lactobacillus sp. Lineage (GTDB taxonomy): Bacteria > Bacillota > Bacilli > Lactobacillales > Lactobacillaceae > Lactobacillus. Next base: position 37 of record CALYQE010000058.1, read on the forward strand.
TGCCTGATGAAACTAAGAAAATGGTAGATGCTAGTTCAGGTGCCTCTAAACATGCTTAATTAATAAAAACCACCATAATAAATAATGTATAACATCAAAATTAGATAATTTAATAAAATGTAGTTAGGGACTAGCCTCCAATATTCTGTGGGAGCTAGTCCCTTTATCATTTAGAAAAATATTCCTGATATTTTCTCTTTATCCTAATCGTATCTACATGAATCTCATGGTTATCATTCATGAGGCAGATCTAAAATTAAAGTTAACTCATGAAAATTGGCTAATATTGACAGTCACGATTATTTCTCTTTATGAATCATAAAAAGCTTCTATTTCTATTATAGATATATGTCATATATAATTTTTCTGTGGTAATTGTTTTAAAACATTGTAGCAACAGAAAGGATTTAATATGTAAATTTTTAATGTATTAAAGATAATTATTGATGTCATTAATTCAACTAGTAATATTGGTCAGATTCTGCCAAAAAGAGAGCTGCTTTTTCCGTCTCAGCTCTATCAATTCAAAGACTTCAATTTTGCAACAAATTACAAAATTTAGACACTTGAATAGTGATTTCAGAAAACTAATGATTGTAAAGGTGAAAAAATGTTAGATAAATTTCAATGGAAGAAATGGATTTTGCCACTAGGAGCTGGTATTATTTTGTGGCTTTTAACCCCAGTTAGGCCAACAGAAATTAATGTCCAGGCTTGGCAACTGTTTGCAATTTTTATTGCAACAATTATTGCTTGTGTGACCAAGCCATTGCCAATGATGGCAACGACAATTATTGCGGTAGTCATCGCCACGCTTACCGGCATTCTCAAAATGAACGAAGTAACCGCAGGCTTTGGTAATCCTACACCGTGGATGGTCGTAATGTGCATGTTTCTGGCTACTGGTCTTATTAAATCAGGGCTAGGAAAAAGAATTGCCTATCTTTTTGTAAAAGCTTTTGGAAAAAGGACCTTGGGTTTGGCCTATGCTCTATCCTTGGTTGAAACAATTTTGGCAATTGGCATGCCAAGCGATAACGCCCGTGTTAACGGTATTATGTATCCAATAATTGATAACCTCTCAAAAGAAATGGGTTCAGATCCTAAAAAAGGAACTGAACGTGATATAGGATCTTATTTAGTTTTTAATGAATATGAAATTAATATCGTAACTTCAACGATATTTCTGACTGGTCTTCCTGGCAACTTAGTTGCCCTCGGAATTGCAAAAACTCAAAATATTTCCTTTTCTTGGATGCAATGGTTTCTTGCCGCAATCGTTCCTGGCATAATTTCATTACTTGTTGTTCCATTCGTTTTGTACAAAATCTATCCGCCTAAAATCAAGAAAACGCCTAATGCTCATGCTTGGGCAGACGGAAGGCTAAAAGAATTAGGCAAGATGACCCCGGCGGAAAAGATTATGAGCTTTGACTTTCTTCTTGGCATTACTCTGTGGTTAGTTGGACCTACAATTGGTATTGATGCAACACAAGTTAGTTTCATTGCCGTTGCTGTTTTGTTAATTTTCGGGGTTATCAACGTTAAAGATCTTCTCAACCAAAGCTTTGCTTGGAACCTTTTGACATGGTTATCCATCATCATGTTGATGTCGCAAAAATTGATGGCGCTAGGATTTTTCCCATGGTTCTCAAAAACTTTGGGGAATACGCTTCATGGAATGAACTGGATCTTGGTTTTAGTGATTTTATACCTGGCTTATTTCTACCTGCACTATCTGTTTCCTAGCGTATTAACACAAATTTCTGCACTTTATGCTGGTTTCTTATCAATTGCCGTCGGTGCAGGGGTACCGCCAGTACTTGCTGCAATAATGCTAGGCTTTGACGGATCATTATATTTGTCAACTTCAAGCTATTCTGCAGGCCCTGCTGCTATGCTTTCCTCTACTGGCTATGTTTCAAACAAAGATTGGTGGACCCTAAGTGCGATTATCGGGGTTGTACTCAACGTCATTTGGCTGGGCGGTGGCCTACTTTGGACTAAAGTAATCGGTATGTGGTAAGCAAGAGCAAAAATTATTAAGTAAAAAATATTTAAAGGAGATACAAACATGGCAAAAGAACATAAATTTCAATGGGATGCTGTTTATGATGTAGTTGTTGTTGGTTTTGGCGGTGCTGGAGCAACCGCTGCACGGTTTGCTGCAGATAAAGGAGCAAAGGTACTCCTAGTTGACAGTGCCCCAGAAGGACATGAGGGTGGCAATACCCGCTATGCTGGTCAATTAGTTGGGGCAGGAACCGATTATGATGCATTAAAAAAGTATCATGAAAGTTTAGCTGCTCCACTTAAGCCCGATAAAGAGCCTTTTGAGAATCTAATTAGAGGCATGGCAAATATGGGAGAATATTTTGAAAAGTATTTGGGTGTAAAAGCAGTAAGTAGAAAAGAGCTTATTGCTAAAAAGCCTTCCACCCTTCATGTAACTGAATACCCTGAATTGCCTGGTGCCGATTCCTATGACCATTATCTAGTTCATGAAGGAACCGGTGACTCTGCACTATGGAAACTATTACGCCAAAAAGTTTTAGATCGGTTGGATAAAATTGATGTGTGGTACAGTAGTCCAGCTAAGCACCTCATTCAGGATGGTTTCTCTAAAGTTGTACTAGGTGTCCAGATTGAACGTGATCAAGTTTTACGCAACATTAAAGCCAACAGTGGCATTGTTTTATCAACTGGTGGCTTTGAAAATAATAAAGAAATGATTCAAATTTTCCTTCAATCACCTTATTTATCCCCTATTGGCTCACTTTACAATAAGGGTGATGGTATCAAATTACTTGAAGAAGTTAACGCACAATTATGGAATATGCGTTCATTTGAATCTCTTGGTCAATTCCATGGTCTATCACTTCGGCAAAAAGAAGGCGTTCGCTCTACTTACACTAACAGAGGATATGCTTTCTGGTCAGAAATTTATAAAGGCAGCTCAATTGTTGTCGGTGATGATGGTACACGCTACTTTGACGAATCCCAAAGAAACCGTCATGGACATATTTATAATCACGGTGACTGGGTCGTTCCACTAAATCAAAACCATCCTTACATGATTTTTGATCAAAGAAAATATGACGAACTAGCTAATGAACCTGAAGGCGACTGGAAAGTCCCACATTACCTGGATCATGCAATTAAATGCAATACCATTGTGGACTTGGCAAAAACTATTAATAAAAAGCCTGAAATTCTCACAAATACTATTGAAGAATTCAATTTCATGGCTCAGCAAGGCAAAGATTATGCATATCACCGTGATCCGCAAACGCTACGTAAATTTAGTAAAAAAGGCCCTTACTATGCCATTGCTTTACGTCAAAACATACTTAATACTCAAGGTGGTGGTCGACGTGATGGTCATGCTCAAGTTCTTGACCCAAGCAATGAACCGATTCCGCACTTATATGAAGCAGGTGAGTTGGGTTCCCCATTTGTCAATAAATACACAGGTGGTGGAAATATCGCAGATTGCCTGATTTCTGGCAAAATTGCTGGTGAAAATGCTGCAGCTGATAAGAATGATTTACCTGAAAGCTTTGAAAATATATTTACTGCCGGCATTAACAGCAACTTCAATCCTACAAGTGATGAAGCTGAATGCCACTATGAAACTGGTAAAAATCAGTACCTGGGCTTCAGCAGCAAAGGTATGGGCGACGGCGTTGTTGTTCGCACTACCATAGATGAACAAGGCAAAATTAAAAAAGTTGAGATTCTAAAGCAGTCTGAAAGTGATGACTATGGTCAAAAAGCGGTTAAAGAGCTACCAGAAAAGATAGTTGAACAAAATAGTTATGAAGTAGATGCCGTATCTGGTGCATCACAAACAAGTCGAGCTATCAAAGAAGCTGTTAAGGATTCACTAGATAAAGCTAAGAGGTAATATATTTATTTTTTATCCAGATAAAATTAACCCTTCAGATTACCCAACCTGAAGGGTTTTTATGCAAGGCTTACTCATGACGTATTCAGACAAGGGGTTTATTCCTGCCTGATAAAAAGCATTTTTTCGTATTACAAAATTTAATAATTTAATATGGTTTCATTTTTTTGTAAATCCTTCTGAATAGACTTAATGAATTTTTTAACCACTTGTCTGTTGTTTCCCTTTTTAATAACTGCACCATAGGTTACTCCCAAGTCTGCTTTCAAGGGAATGTGTACTACTTCTTCACTTTGTTTTTTATAAACGAAATCCAACCCCATTGTGATCCCCTGTAAAGCACCTGCCAGAATAGAGGCACTCATTCTGTTATTAGTATAAGTGACATGCATATTTGTATTTGCATTAATTAACTTGCTTTGTAAATCAATCATCTCAACTCCCGTCCAGTTGTTATCAACAAATATCATATTTTGCTCTGAAAAATCATTAAGTGCTAATTCCTGTTTGCCAGCTAACGGATTATTGTTAGGCACGATAGCAAAGAATTTGCCTTCAGTTAACGGATAGAATTTCGTATGTTTAAGATCCTTGGCATCTCCCTTACTGGTTAAAAATACATCAATATTTTCGCTTTCCAAGTATTGTTTTAACTTATTATGATCTAAAATTGTTACATTAAACCTTACTTTAGGGTATGTTAAATTGAATTTTCTTATCCATCTAGGTAAAACCTCTATATTATACGGAGTTACCATACAGCCAATATTAATAACGCTTGCTTTTTCTTTTTCATCATCCTGAATGCTCTGCAATGCCACATAATATTTATTAATTAATGGTTTAATCTGATTATAAAAAATCATTCCCTTTTTGGTTGGGACTACATTTCTTTTATTACGAATAAATAGTTGCTGGCCTATTTCATCTTCGATCGCCTTAATTATATAGCTAACACTTGGCTGAGTGAGGTTTAAAGCATGTGCTGTTCGGGTAAAATTCTGTGTTTCAACTACATTTACAAAAATTCTTAGTTTACTAATATCCATAACCTTTGTCCTTTATCAAAAATGCATTTATTTTTATTATAGACAAAAAACTTTGATAAATATTAATCCTAAAAGTGAAATCTTGGCAGTTTTCATGAGATATAATGTTTTATGCCAAACATCTATTTGTATAAGGTTACAGACACACTTAAAAACTTTTGCTAATTTTTTTAAAACTACTATGAATTAGTTCAATAAACTTATTCAGAGCTTCGCTATTACCCTCTTTCATATATGCAATGCCATAATATATAGTTTTCGAATAATTCAAACTTACCGCATGCACAAAGTGCAATCTGTCATTGTATATATGCTTAGGTAAGAAGCAAATTCCCAACCCTGATTGAACCATAATCATTGCCGACTGGATATTATTTGCCCTTATAAATCTTGATCCTTTGCAAACCTTAATAGCTTCATTTTGTAATTTGATTAGCTCAGGACCACTGTTGCTATCATCCATTAAGATTAAAGGATAGCCATCCAATTTTGCCAGTTTGATATTTCTCCCTTCAATATCAAAGTCACTAGGAATTAATGCCTTAAAATTGCCCCGGCCAATTGGTGTGAAATCAATATTATTATCATCAGCTATATCATCCTTAGTAGTAAATATTAGATCAATGTTGCCATCTTTTAAACCTCTATGAAGTTCATTATGCTGAACGTTTTGAATATAGACATGAATTTTCTTATTTTTTTCTTTAAATTCATGAATTAATTCTGGAATACGCTTTATTTCATATGGCGTTCCCGTATACCCGATTCTGAGACTATCAAAGTGTTGCTGATATGAATTTCTGACTTGAGTAACTGCATTATCATAAGCAATCAAAATCGTACTTACTTGTTCAGCGAATAGCCGACCATCCGTAGTAAATTTAACTTGTTTATTATTTCTTATTATCAACTTTACCTTTAGTTCTCTTTCTAAAGAGTCAATTATCTTAGAAACTGCTGGCTGCGTTATACCTATTAATTTAGCTGTCTTCGTAAAATTAAGTGTCTTGGATAAATCAACAAAAACTCGTAAATGTTCAATTTTCATAAGTTATCATCCTTTTATTCCATTTCGTTATTTATTATAACTTTGTGTTCTTTTACTTTAAGCGCTTTCTTTAATAATATATAGCATATAAACCATATACAATCAATAACTGGAGGTTATTATAATGAATAAAAGACTTGAAGGAAAAGTAGCTATAATTTCGGGCGGTACTTGTGGTATTGGCTTGGCAATTGCTAAAGAATTCGTCAAGGAAGGTGCTAGGGTAGTTATCGGTGCACGTTTCAAAGATGAAGAATGTTTAGAATTTCTAAATGAAAATCCTGCAGATGCAGATTATATGAAACTTCAGGTTAAAGATGAAGATAACTGGATAAAAGTTGTTAAAGACACAGTCGCTAAATACGGGCATTTAGATATTGTTGTAAATGATGCCGGGATTGGCGATAAAGAAGGTTTTGGCCCGCAAACTATTGATAGAGAATCAAAAGAAAATTGGGACGAAATTATCGGTGTCAACTTAACTGGTACTTTTTTAGGCATCAAGCATGGGATGGCTGAAATGGAGAAAGAGGGACGTGGTGGTTCAATAATTAATATTTCATCAATTGAAGGTTTTGTTGGTTATTCCACTGCAGCTGCCTATAATGCATCTAAGGGTGGTGTCAGATTAATGACTAAATCAGCTGCTCTTGACGCTGGTACTTTAAAGAATAATGTCAGAGTTAATTCAGTTCATCCTGGTTACGTTAAAACCAGAATTTTACCGAAAGATATTTGGAATCAAATCACTCCTACAATTCCAGCTGGTCGTATAGGCGAACCCAAGGACATTGCTGGAATCTGTGTATTTCTTGGTTCAGATGAATCTTCTTATGCTACAGGTGCAGAATTTGTAATTGATGGTGGCGTGATTGCGCAGTAATATTAAGAATGCATTTAGAAAGGAGCATAAATTATGACACAATATAGTGCTGAAGCAAAAGGATTTCACGGCGTAATTAAAGCTGTGGTTGATATTAACAAAAATAATGGCGAAATTAACCAAATTTGGGCAGAAAACGTAACCCCGAATACGGTTGGTGCAGCCGGAATTGATAATTGGCTAAAAGAGGCTAACAACCAAAAATCAGTTGAGGTTGATGCTATTTCCGGTGCTTCCATTTCCACAGGTGCATTGCGAAAAGCTGCAATTGAAGCCGTACAAAAATCTGGCGCGATTGCAATTAAAAACAGCATGGATACTGTCAGTGGTGCTTCTCAAGCAGACTCGCACACAAAAGAAAAAGATAGCGGCGTTCGTAAACCCGCAAACTATCCATTAATCAAAGAAAAAATGTTTGATTATGATGTAGATGACTACGCCGGTGAATACGACCTGATTGTTGTTGGCTCAGGTGGAGCAGGTCTGTCTGCTGCTGCAACCGCTGCTGAAAACAATGCTTCTGTTATGATCATTGAAAAGCAAGGTATCGCCGGTGGCACCACTAACTATTCCGGCGGTGTCATTCAAGCAGCTGGAACTGATTTACAAAAAGAAACCACTAAGTTCCAAACTGACTGTCCCGAAAATCATGAAAAAGAATATATGAAGGCCGGTGAAGGTCGCGTTTATCAAGAATTAGTTCATGATTTTACGCAAAATTCACCCAAGAACATTGACTGGCTAGCAAAAATGGGTATTAAGTGGAACAATGTTTATGGTCATACGGAAATCCCTTATGCTAAAGATTATTTTGCCGATCGTATCCACGTTTACGAAGGTGGCGGCATGAGCGGTAATGGCATCATTTTGACACAGCATCTTCTGAAATACGCTTTAAATCTCGGGGCAAAAATCACTTATAATACTGCAGCAGTGGGCTTAATTAACGCTGATGATAGTCAGCGCAAAGTTTGCGGTGTCGTTATCGAGGGCAAAGACCGCCAGCTTAAATACTTGAAAGCTCGTCAAGGCGTCATTTTGGCTACAGCTTCAATTGACCAGAACTTGGCTCTGGCTAAAGACCTGAGCCCACAGCATTACGAAGACGTTAAAGCTCATCATTGCTGGTCTGTTTCTACAGACCGCGGTGACGGCATCGTGATGGGCATGTCTGTTGGTGCAGCAGTTACTGGCTTTGGTGGCACAATTGACTTTGATGCCCGCACAGGAAATGGTACTGATGATCGAGTTCCCACCATCCCTTCAATTTTTGTCAATGGTAATGGTTTAAGATTCGTCAACGAGGATGCTACTTATGCTTATGAATTCAGAGCTATTTTTAACCAAGAAAAGTTGTTGGATAAACCAACTTATCAAATTTTTGGTAAAAGTTCTATATCGGGTAGCTCCAGTCCGTGGAATGAAGAATCTCTGGCAAATGATGTAAAAAACGGATTGGTAATTAAAGCGGATACTATCGCCGACTTAGCACAAAAAATTAATATTCCGGTAGAAAACCTTGTTAATAGTGTTAATACTTGGAATAAAAATGCCGCAGAGGGTACAGACCCAGAATACGAAAGAACTGTTGGCGTTGAGCCGTTTTCCGGCCCATACTTTGCTTATCGCAATACGCCGGGCAACCTTGGCGCAATTGGTGGCTTAAAAATCAACCAAAAGTGCAACGTACTTGATGTATATAACCAGCCAATTAATGGACTCTACGCTGCGGGACTCAATGCTGGCGGCTGGATTGGTTCATACTATCCAGGCTCTGGTACAGCAATCGGCGGTATTGTTCATCAGGGACGCCGTGCAGCAAAGTCGATTTTAGGGTTAGAATAAAAATTCAGGAAAAAGGTGTCCCTATTTGGGGATGCTTTTTATATTTACAAAAAAGGAAACTAAAAATGTTAACTTCGCAAATTAAAAATTTTAAGTGGCAAGATGAATATGACGTTATTGTAATTGGCTTTGGCGGAGCCGGTGCTACGGCCGCAAGATTTGCCGCAGATAAAAATTGCCGTGTTCTATTAACCGATGTTGCTCCAGCAGGGCATGAAGGTGGCAACACACGCTATTGCGGCCAAATGATTGCCGGTACAAAAAACAGGGATTCATATAAAAAATATTATTCGCAGATGACTGCACCCTTTGAGCTCGATGAAAAAGTCATTGACACTTTTGTTGACGGCGTTGCCAACATGCAGGATTATTTAGTGAAATACTTAAGCGCTAAACCTTTTAGTTTCTTAGACCATAAATCAAGCCCGGTTGTGCAGTCGGTTATCAATGATTTCCCTGATTATCCGGATTACCCAGGAGCTTCTGAATATGATATGTATACGGTTCATGATGGTAAGCAAATCGAAGACGGTGCTTTATGGAAAGCTGTTAGAAATGAAGTGCTGAAACGTCTTGACCGCATTACTGTTTGGTATGATTCCCCCGCTGTTCATTTACTGCAAAATTCCAGCGGAAGAGTTGTGGGGGCTGTGATTAAAAGAAAAAAACATGATATTTATGTTCATGCTAAAAAAGGCGTAGTTCTTACTGCTGGTGGATTTGAAAATGACCCCAAGCGCATTCAAGACTTTTTAGGAGTTCCAAAGATGGTGCCAATGGGTACGCTCTATAATAAAGGCGATGCAATTAAGTTGAGCACCGAAGCTGGCGCTGATCAGTGGCATACGGGCATCTTTAACGGCGGTGGCCTTTACCACGGCTTGACTTATGCCGTTACTGACGGTGAACGTGGCATCTTGTCTTTCACATGGCCGCAACTTTATACTGGCAGTATTTTTGTGGTGGGTAATGATGGTACGCGTTACTTCCCTGAGGACCAGCACTCTAAGGCAGGCTATCTCTTTATTCATGGTTTTGGCAGACACCCATACCTGACTACACAGTCCTGGATAATTTTTGACGAAAAGCAAAGAAAGCAATTAGAGCAGATCCAGGATCCTGCCTTGCAAAATGCGCTAAAGACGGCAATCAATGCTGCTTCTGTTTCTCAACTAGCTGATAAGTTGAAATTTGACGTTGCTACCTTTAAGCAGACAGTCCGTGATTTTAATGAACTTGCAAAGTTAGGTAAAGATTACCCGTTCGGCAGGAAAGGCGAAACTATGACTTCGCTTGATGATGGCAAAATTTATGCAATCAGGTTGCAACCAGCGGCACTAAATACTCAAGGCGGCCCGCGCAGAAATGAAAAAGCCGAAATTCTGCGATCAGATGGTTCAGCCATTAAAGGGCTGTATGGTGCTGGCGAAGCCGGAAGCATCACCACTAATCAATATCAAGCTGGTCAAGATGTCGCAGAACTGCTTATTTTTGGTAAAATTGCCGGTGAAAATGTTGCGCGCGAAGACAACGATCTTGTCAGCAGCATTTCACCTCTAGCAAAAGAATTTTTAATGAGTGACGAAAAGCCGGTTGATTATCACGCCAATGCTAATCAATATCTTGGTAAAAGCGACCAAGGCATGGGCAATGAGTTTGTTGTTAAAGTTACCGTGAATGACAATAAAAGCAAGATTGAGAAGATTGAAGTGGTTAAACAAAGTGAGACTAAAGAAATAGGTCAAAAAATCATTCGTCCTTTGCTCAACAATATAGTGAAGGCAAACTCAACTGATGTCGATGCAGTTTCAGGTGCTTCGTTAACTTCCAATGCCATTAAAAGTGCCGTAAATGATGCACTTGCTAAGATTAAGTAATCTTTTAGATATAAAAATGACAGCCTGTATTATGATACTGACTGTCATTTTTACTTGTAATCACTTTTTCAAGCTCTTAGTCCCATTTTTATCATAAACGCGTTTTTCATTAATCTTCATCTTTGCAACAATATCCGTCCCTAAATCGCTGCCTAGCATTTCGGCAATGCCCATAAGAAAAATAGCGACATCGGCCAATTCTTCTCTGATATTATCTCTGTCTTGTTTCAGCCAGGCTTGAAAAAGTTCATTGACCTCTCCATACAATAAAAGCAGCTCAAACTTGATGTCAGTGGTATTAAAGCCATGCTTTTTCTTGTTTTCTATTACCCGTTTTTGTAATTTTTCCGTATCAAGAATCACGATTTACTCCTTTTTTGCAAATTAACCCAATTAAACCGGCCATCATCAGTTTGGTTTAAAAAAGGTACTTAATTAAATCACGTCTTCGTGTGACCTAGTCATCAAGGTACTTCATCAAAATTAAATTAAC
>CALYQE010000059.1 GCA_945281075.1 uncultured Lactobacillus sp.
TTGTTTGAAGCAATGACGAATGGGACGTAGATTAAGAAGCCAACTACCATATTAATCAATTGTAGAATAGCTGCACGCCAATCCATAGTACCAAGAATAGAGTTCAAAAATGGTGGCATTGCCCAAGTTATCTGAGTATATACTCTATTTACTAAGCCAAGGCTCAAAGCACCATAAGCAATTGAAGCCATAACTAATGGAGCAATGACAAATGGAATAATATATATTGGATTTAAAACAATTGGCATACCAAACATCACAGGTTCATTAATGTTAAAAATGCCAGGAACAAGTGAAACTTTAGCAACAGCTCGCTCATCTTCACGCTTAGAAAAAGCTAAAACAGCTAAAATAAGAAGCAATGTTGAACCAGCACCACCGATCCAAACATATAAATCAAAATCTGTTCTAGTCCACATATAAGGCAATGGTTTCTGCATTTTATATGCACTTTGATTAGCAAGCAATGCAGTCGTCCAAATACTTTCTGTGATTGGTGCCATTACATTCGTACCATGAATACCAAAGAACCAGAACAATTGAACTAAGAACGTAATCAGTATGACTGATCCATATCCCTGTCCCATTTTCATCAGCGGCTCTTGAATTGTTTTGGCAATAAAGTCAATAACAGTCGTGTTATTTAAAGTAAACAAATAGTAAATAATACCAACAACATATAAACCTGCAGTTGCAGGAATAATCCCTGTGAAGGCATTTGAAACTGCAGGTGGGACACTTTCTGGCATCTTAATGGTGATGTGTTTCTTTACTAACCAAATATAAATTGAAACTGAAATAGCTCCCATAATCATAACGGTAAAGAAGCCATATGAACCAAAGTACTTGCCAAAATTGAAATAACCCCAAGCGCTAACATTTTTACCAGCAACAGCTGCACCAGCATCAGTTAAACTCTTGATATCAATTTTTGACAAAGCATTCTTTAAGTCTAAAGAAAAACTTTGAGGCAATCCCATGATAAAGGTACCTAAGGTGACTAACCCACCGGCAATTGGTTCTACATCATATTGCCGGCACATTTGATATCCAAATGTAAATGCAAACAATACACCTAAAATAGCAGTTGTTCCTGTCCAAACTACTGCATTAATATTAATCAACCATTGCATTGAGTTGACTATACCAGTCCAACCTAAGTTTGTAGGTACATCTCTGAAGATGGCATTAAGCACATTTGCAACAGCACCAGCCATAATCAGTGGCATAAGTGAAATAAACGCGTCACGCAAAGCTACAAGCCAGCGAATTGACCCAATCTTGGCTGCGACTGGGACGACATGCTTATTTAACCAATTTATTAAAGCATTCATAATAATTCTCCTTACTATATTTCTACTCCAACTGAATTATAACACATAATTTGGAAACGCTTTAGTATTTTTGGGCAGAAATCCGCGTGGCTGTAGCGCTGACAGCATTGGTATACACCAAAGTAAGCTCATAATCACGGTATATTTATTGATTATCATCAATAATGGTATATACCAAAGTTTTTTTAAAAAAACCATAAATATAATTACAAAGAAAGCTTTTTCAGCATTTGTATAGCAAAGACAGGCAGTTTTGAGGAAATTTTGAGATAATCTTTTTGATTGCAACTAAAAACCAAGCAGCAATTACCACTTGGTTTTTACTTATTTAGTTTTTGCCATTTTTATTCCTTTAAGTTGGGAACGCTTTAGAATTTAATGTGAGTGTTCATTGTGGCGATTAAAATTGCAAAATTGGTATGAACCATGAACAACTAATATTCTTAATATACTAGTCATAGTCAGACTTTAAAAATATTTTATATTATTTTTTCCTTATTTACTCAAAAACTTTATTTAAAGAAGCTGGTAACACTATCTGCCTTTTTAGATAAAAAAGCCAGTAATTATTAAGATAAAAACTTATAAAAGAGTTTTTCAAATATTGAATTTTTCAAGATAAAAATATTTAAGACTTTATTTGCTTGCTATTAAAAAATTAAATTTACATTTTTTTGTTTAAAATATTCTACCCATTCAGTATCAGGTTTTTTATCCGTAATTACATCACTCAATTTTGAAATATCTATTAGATGAACAAAACCTTTTTTCCAAAATTTAGTGGAGTCTACAAGAAGATAGACTTCATTTGCTTGCTCAATCATAATCTTCTTAATTACGGCTTCAGAATCTGTTGAGTCTGTGACACCTTGAGCTATATCTAAGCCCTTACAGCTAATTAAGGCAACATCCACATTGTAGTTTCTTAAAGTACGCTCCGCAATCACACCATGAAATGAAAGGCTTTGTCTATCTAATATTCCACCTGAAGAAATAAAGTTGGCTTTGCCATTGTATAGTTGCCTAGGAACTTCAGCAGAATTAGAAACAATTGTCAAATTTGTATCCCTTAGAAATTTGATGGCATTGACAACCGTCGAACTTGAATCAGCAAAAACACTACTGTAATTTTTCAACAGTGATGTAACTTTTAAAGCTATCTTATCTTTATTTTCTTTGTTTCTAGCTAAGCGTCTATAAAACGGTACTGCAAAATCAATTTTAGATTCATTTAGAATTGCCCCACCATATGTACGAGTAATTAGCCCTTCTGATTCAAGTTGACTTAAATCCCTTCTAATAGTCTGATTTGTAACACCAAATTTTTTACTTAAATCAGAAATATTAACAGAATGATTATCTATCAAATCTTTTTTTATTAATTCTATTCTTTCCATATAAGTTCCCACTTCCGACAGTCTTTAAATCTATTCTAGCAAATGTTTAATTAATATAATACAAAAATATATCTAACTTTTAAAAAATAAAATAAGACCAAGTTTAAAGACTTGATCTTATTTGCTAAAAACAAATTTAACTTTAGTAGTAATTAAAAGGGTAAAAACTTTAATAATTATCTAGTTTTAACTCGGCCTTACTCTGTGAACCAAGTACGTGAATCTTATGAACAGCCTCATCTTTTATCCCCTCACGAACATATTTTTGAACCTCAAGGTAAAGCTGATCACGATGTTTATTAAATGCTTTCATAGCCGCAATACCAAGATCAGTATGAATATTAACCTTGCAAATTCCCATTGAAACTGCCTTAGAAACTTGATCATCCGGAATTCCCGATGCGCCATGCAGAACTAGTGGAACCGACACCACATTAGATACTTTTTCTAATACATCAAAATTAAGGCTTGGCTTTGAAGTATATACGCCATGAACTTGACCAATTGCAACCGCTAAAGAGTCACAATGCGTTTGATCCACAAATTTTTTAGCAATCGATGGATCGGTATATTTATAGTTCTCCATTGCCTTTTCATATTTATTTGGATCCGCCACATGACCAAGCTCAGCCTCAACACCAACATTCAAAGGGTGAAAATATTCAACTACTTTTTTCGTTTCGGCAACATTTTCTTCAAACGATAGCTGAGAGGCATCACGCATTACAGAATTCATACCATAATCATATCCATTTTTAACGATATCAAAACTGCGTCCATGATCCCAATGTGTTATTACTGGTAATGATGAATGCTTTGCCATTGAGACCATCATGCCAGCGTATTCCTCAAAAATAGTATTATGGATAAAACCTGTACCAAATGAAATAATCACAGGTGAATTTTCCTGCTCACAGGCATCCATTACTCCTTCAAGCATTTCGACGTTCCAAACATTAAAATGAGGAATTGCAAAATGGTTTTTTTGAGCAATTTTTTCCCAATATCTTACATCTGCCAACATTATATTCAATCTCCCAAAATTTAATCATCAAAATCATAATGAAATACAACTTTTATAGCTGACTTGTCAGCCATAGCATCAAAGCCCTTCTGCCACTCTGAAAGACCATATCTATGGGTAATCATTGATTCAACATCGACCTTATGAGCAGCCAACAATTTTGTCGTCCGACGCCAAGTTGATGAACTATAGGCTTGATGCCCTTTAATATCAATGTTCCACTCAGTAATACGGTTAATTGGGTAATTAAATGATTTATATCCCATACCCACACGTACAATTGTTGCATTTGGGCAAACCATTTCAATAGATTGATGTAAGGCTACCATTGCTCCAGAACATTCAATAACAGTGCCCAGGTTCTCTTCTCCAATTATTTCCTTGCAGCGCTTCACTACATCTTCTTTGGAACCGTTAACGCAGTCCGTAGCCCCCAATTTCTTAGCTATATCAAAACGATATTTGGTATCTGCATCAAGGCCAACCACGACTATCTTCAAAGCACCTATTAGTTTAGCTATCTGTACTGAAAAAAGACCTAAAGGGCCCGTACCAAACACTACCACATCATCGCCAGGTTTTAATCCGGATTGTTCAGCTACTGCTTTATAAGCATTACTAATAGGATCAAGACAACTTGCCTCTTCATATTTGACATTATCTGGAATTCTCCAAAGTGCATGTTTGTGAATACGCAAAATTTCACCAGGAACTAAGCAGTATTTTGTAAAGCCGCCACCCCAGTGATTATTATCTAAACCTAAGTTGATTTTATGTGGACAAAGTAAGAAATCACCCTCATCACAAGCGGGACACAATCCACAAACATGACCAGTATTGTCAGAAACTACTCTATCGCCAACTTTCCAGTCAGTAACCTTGCTTCCAACTTTAACAACATCACCCGCAAATTCATGTCCACGAATAGAGTTAAAATCTTTTGATCCATTATCAACTTTATAATGTTTCATATCCGCGCCGCAAATTGTTGCAGCCTTAATCTCAATTAAAACATCTTCCGGACCCACTTCAGGCACCGGTACATCAATCATTTTATAGCCACCAAATGGCTTACCATAGCGAGCTAATGCTTTCATATCATTTACCTTCTTTCCTTTATATTGAACCAATTTCTTCAACAGATTTTCCTCTGGTTTCAATCCCAAAAATTCCAATCATAAGAGCAGTAATTAAACAAGTAACACCAAGTAGTATAAAAACACCGGTAACACCAACTGTATCTAATAATTTAGCAACTACGAACGGAACAATAATTCCACTAATTCTACCTATTGCATTACATATACCTGACCCTCGTAATTTTGCATTTGTCGGCCAAATTTCAGGAACATACACTGCTGAGGCATAACAAACAAACATATAGACTGAGATCATTAAAAAGAAGCCTAAAATTGAAATCATTAGCATTCCTTTTTGTAATGAATAAATATAGCCTAAAATAGCCATAATGCTCAATAAGCCTATTCCCATTGCTTTTCGTGGAATTTTATCCATTATTAAAGTGGCTATAAATATGCCTACAGGTGCCCCAAACATATTCATGGTATTGAGAAAAACAGAATTTTTAATATTAATTCCTTGTGTTAAAAACATTGTTGGTAGCCAATTTATCAAAGTATATTGCGTAACGTTCATTGCAATTAACGAAAAGGAACCTAAAACAACTCTCTTCAAAAGGTCACCTTTAAATAGTTCAGAATAAGAAATATTCTGTTTAATATTCACATTTTCTTTCTTGGCACTGGGCAAATTACTATGAGTTTCTTTAATTACTTCATTTTCAATGCTAGTTAACACTTTTGTCGCTTCATTATAGCGTCCCTTAGATTCTAACCATCTAGGACTCTCGGGAAAGACCTTCCATGCAACACAAGAAATGAGGCTGGACAGAACAGCCGGAATTATGAATTGCAAACGCCAATTCATATCGGGGGCAACTGTTTCCGTTAAAAACATTGCAATTACTGAACATACTGGATATGACCAGTTTCCAATAAAAGAAACACGTGATGACCAAGTACCTCTACTTCTTGAAGGCATATATTCAGTAAAGCTAGCAAAAAGAATTGTTAACAGTGCACCTAAAGCTATACCCATAAAAAAGCGGTCAAACATCAAGAAACTCATATTCGGAGACGCAGCTGCAATTATCATTGTTAATATATGCATCACCTCAAAAAACAAAAATGTTTTCTTTCTACCTGATCTATCTCCTACATAACCACCTAGCAAAGCTCCAAAAAACATTCCTGCAGTACTTAAAGAAGTGAACAAAGCAGTTAAATTATTATTAGTCCAGCCGATGGTTTTTAACTGTGCCAAAACTAGTCCACCAATTGCATTGCTCCAGCATGTTAATAGCGCAAATCCTACAATGAGAAATATTTTCCAATGAAATTTACTTGTTGGAAGTCTATCCAGTCTGGATCCCGCATGAGGTATTTTTCCATTTTCCATTTTGACCTCCTTATTAGAAAGTCCTTATTACTATTTGAGTCATGACTCAACTTTTATACTAGGCTAAAAATGTCAAAAGTCAATATTATTTTTATTTTTTGTTTTCGTTTAATACATTAATTATTTATTAAAGTGTTGTTTTATCAGCATTTATTGCAGAACAGTTTGCCTTATTATTTTATTTTGCATTCTTTTTTTACATTTTATGTTTCAAAACAACATTTTTTGTTGTACCATAATGTTAGCGATTTCAAAAAATACGAAAAGAGGATAGAAATGAATAATGGATATAGTTCCGAACTAGTTCTAGATAATTTACCTTTCTCACGGTGGCATCTAGAGAATTTCTTTATTTTAGGATTTGGTTTACAAATCAACGGTGTTCTCAATTCTTCTGGAAATTCAATTCTAGCTGATTTGGTTCATAAAGGTTGGTCTAATAATTATTTGAATGCAGCTTTTTCGTCAGTCATGATGACTGGATTCTTTATTGGATCACTATTTGGCGGTTGGCTCGGTGATAAATTAGGTAGAAAACTTTCAAATGAAATAGCAATCATTATCTTTACGAGCTTTTCATTATTAGCAGCTTTTTCACCAAATATGGTTTTTTTGATTATTTGCAGAGGACTAATGGGTATTGGTATGGGAGCAGGAATCGAATTAGGTTATGGCTCTTTTACTGAACTAATTCCAGCTAAATTTAGAGGCAAATGGCAGGCTATGCTATCCTGCTTCGGTAATCTTTCACCGTTAATTGCTTCGATAGTTTGTTTGCTAGCAATCCCTACAACCGGATGGAGATCTGTTTTTATAATTTGTTCTGTTTGTGGTTTTATTTCTTTCGTCTTCTTTTATCGATTTTTTCGAGAATCGCCTCACTGGTTATTGCAAAATGGTTATAAAAAAGAAGGTGAACATTTAATTAAGGAAATAGTAAACAAAGTAGAAAAAGAACAGGGACACAAAATAAACATACCAAAAGAAAAATTGACTACGCCAATTGAAAACCAAAGGAAAGTCAACATTCCCTTAAAATATTTCTTTTATGGCGCTCTAGGTAGAAGAACTTTGGTTTGCTCCGTCACACTAATAGCAATGAACTTAGCCTTATACACCATTAATAATTGGATTCCAACAATTTTTGTGAATAATGGCATAACTGTTACTAAATCTTTATTAATGACGACTATTATGATCATCGCCGCTCCAGTAGGAACTTTCGCATCAACATTAATTATGGAATTTTTACCTAGAAAATGGTTTGGCGGAATTTTTATTATTGCTATCGCTATTTTGGGGTATATTTATGCGCAGCAAAGAAGTGAAACTAATATTTTAGTCATTGGTTTTCTAATGATTTTCATTCTTTACATTTATAACAGTTTCTCTTCTGCTGTATATGCTACAGAACTTTGGCCTACGCAAGTCAAAATGCGCGGACTTGGTATATCAAACGCAATTGGTCGCTTTGTTGCTATTACTTCTCCATATTTAATTGCCTGGCTTTTAACTGATTTTGGCGTTATGGCTGTTTTTATCACATTAGGTGTTTTATTAGGTCTTTGTGCATTAATTATTTTCTTATTTGGAATTGAAACCAGAAAAAAAACTATTAATGAAATTGACAGTTCTATTAATTTAAAAACTAACAAGGAGGTTAATCATGCATAATACAAAAGCTGTTCTTAAAGAACCAGGCCAAATGATAATCAAGGATTCAGAGATTGGTGACCCTAAGGATAATGAGGTGCAAGTTAAAGTCTGCGACGTGAGCATTTGTGGGTCGGATATGCACGGGTTTACCGATGGCCCGTATTTACCACCTAAGGATCCAAAACAAGAAATAGGTTTGGGGCACGAAACAGCTGGAATAATTTCGAAAGTTGGCAAAAAGGTTAAAAATTTTAAGGTTGGTGATAGAGTTGCTATTGAACCTGGGGTACCTGATGGAACATGTGATTTTTGCCTATCTGGGCACTATAATGTTTGTCCAAATGTTGATTTCTTAGCAACAGCACCTAATTATAAAGGTTCGCTTACAAACTATATAAATCACCCAGCAGAATGGACATACCATCTACCTGACAATATGAGCTTAGTTGAAGGCGCAATGACTGAACCTGCATCAGTTGCTATTCATGCTGCAGAATCAGCTGGTAATTTACTTGGCAAAACTGTAATCATTTTAGGTGCAGGTGCTGAGGGATTGTTAACCACCATGGCCGTAAAAATTGCTGGTGCAGCTAAAGTTGTAGTTATCGATGTTATGGAAAATCGTCTGATGAAGGCTAAAGAACTAGGTGCAAATGCCACTTTCAACGGTAAAGACAAAAATATCGTCAGTGAAATTAAGTCAGTTGTGGGTAAAATTGGTGCCGACTTTGTTTACGAATGTGCGGGAAGTAATGCAACGGCTCAAATTGGGCTAAAAGTTGTCAAAAACACTGGAACATTTTTCATTCTGGGAACGATTCCCGGAACCACACCAGTTGAATTTCTCAAAATAAACCGTGAAGTAACAATTCATACCCTTTTTAGATACGTTAATGACTATCCTAAGACTATCAAAATGATTGCAAGTGGAAAATTCAATGTTATGTCCATTGTTGATAAGTACTTTGTATATAACGATATCCAAAAAGCATTCGAATTTGCAACCCAACACAAGAGCGATTTTATTAAAAGCGTAGTGATAGTCGACAAGTCATACAGGTAAGGTGAAAAAATGTCACAAGACGTAATTTGTGTAGGAACTGCTTTAGTTGATATTCCTTTATTCCCAATTACACCCAAGATACTGGATGAGGTTTCAGCGCCAATCGAAGATATATCCATGAAAATTGGTGGCGATGCTATCAATGAGGCGATCATTATCTCCAGATTGGGCAAAAAAGTTTCATTGGTTAGCGCTGTGGGCGATGATGTTGCTGGACACTATGTTATCAAGATGGCTAAAAAAAATAAGGTCGACATTTCTAATTTAAAGATTGATTCTCGACTAACAACTTCAATTAATGTTGGACTAGTAAAGCCTGATGGCCAAAGAACCTTTATTACAAATAAGAATGGCAGTTTGTGGAAGATGGACGAAACAGACATTGATTTTAGTTCAATTAATAACAGTAAAATTCTGTCTATGGCAAGTATCTTCAATAACCCGTTAATTGATGACCAAGTCATCCTCAAGATTTTTAAACAAGCAAAAAAAGAAAATATGCTTATCTGTGCAGACATTGATGCACCCCGTTTGGGCGAAACAATCGATGATATTAAATATATTCTACCTTACATCGATTACTTCTTTCCGAACGACAAAGAGGCTGCCCATCTAACTGGTTTAACCGGCCTTGAAAACCAAGCCAACCTACTGCTTAAATTAGGCGTTAAAAATATCATTATCAAGACAGGAGATCAAGGTTGCTTTATCAAAAACAAGTATTTAATGAAGTTTATTCCTTCATTTAAAGTGCCATCCAAATTTGACATTGATACTACTGGAGCCGGAGACAATTTTGCAGCAGGTTTTATATCTAAACTAGTTGAAGGTGAAAGCTTTGAAAATTGCGCACTATTTGGCAACGCAGTCGCCTCTATTTCAGTAAGAGAGCTAGGTGCAATAAATGGTTTGAAAAATAAAGACCAAGCTGAACAGTTAATAACAAAACGTAAAAGATAAGGAGTTACAAAATATGAAATTAGGAGACAATATGCAAGTTTCACGTATTGGATTAGGCACTTGGGCACTAGGTGGAGGGCCAGCGTTTACAGACTATAACAACCATCAATCAGCCATAGAGACAATAAGGGGAGCATTAAAATATGGTATTAATTTGATTGATACTGCACCAGGTTATAATTTCGGCGAAAGTGAGAAGTTAGTTGGAGAAGCTATCAAAGAAAATAGGGAGAAATACACTATTATTACTAAATGTGGAATAACTTGGGAAAGACAAGGGGCTTTCTTTAATAAAGTTGGGGAACGATCCTTATATAAAAACTTGTCTCCTGAATCAATTTCTTTGGAATTATTCGATACATTAAAGAGACTGCAAACTGATTATATTGATGTCTATATGACTCACTGGCAATCAGTTGAGCCTTATAAAACACCAATTTCAGAAACCATGAGATATTTGATGGAATTAAAGGAGAAGGGAATAATTCGCGGAATTGGTGCGGCAAATGTTAACGCTAATGATGTGCGAGAATATCTTAAATACGGTCAACTTGATATTATACAATGCCGTTATAGTATCCTTGATCGGGAAGTTGAAAAAGACTTGCTACCACTTTGCAAAGAAAATAATATTGTTTTAGAAGCTTACTCACCACTGTCAATGGGTATCTTATCAGGCTCAGTGCCACGTGACTATGTACCGCCTAAAGGTTCTGCACGAAATGGCAAAAAGTGGTTTAAACCCGAAAATTTAGTAAAAGTTGATGACATGCTTGACGCTTGGCAACCTTTATGCCAGAAGTACAATTGTACGTTAGCTAACTTAGCCATTGCCTGGGTTCTTAACCAAAGCGAAAACGTTAATGTGTTGAGTGGATCTACATCCCTTGATCAATTAGATGAAAACAGTAAAGCAATGAATATTAAAATTGAGCCAAATGATCTCGCACGAATGAGAAAGATGGCTGAGGCTTTGGATAATTAAAAAGTTGCTTTAGTTAACTACTGTATAATCAATTCTTAAAAAATTAACTCTCTGAATCAAAATTATTATTAGTTCAGGAAACAAAAAAAGATAGTAAAAAGCATCCCAATCCATAATCGAATTTATTTTAGGGATGCTTTTCTTTGTTAT